>CAIXEV010000460.1 GCA_903918555.1 uncultured bacterium
GCCTGAAGGTCGCGAGGTCACCGCGACCATCCGCGAGGCGTCGTCGGACCTGCTTCGCTCGCGCGCAGGCCGGGCCGAGCTCGAGGACGCGCTCGCGAAGAAGCTCGCGATCGAGATCTCGCAGCTCTTCTACAAGCACGACCGCATCGACCTCGGCGAGAACCTCGGTACGCGCAAGCAGTGATGCACGCGGAGAGCCTCCATCAGCCGGTGGCCGTGCAGCATGTCGTCTGCTTCGAGGAAGCGGGGGAGTGCACGCTCGAGCGCATCGCGCGCGAGGCGCGCGCGGGAGACGGCGTCATGGTGTCGGGGCCGGAGGCGTGGGTGGAGGCGCTGCGCGCGTTCGGACTCTCGCGCGAGATTCCCGTCGCACGGCTTGGCCGCGCCGACAACATCTGGCGACGCATCCAACCGGTGACGGAATCGCAGCGCGCCGCGCGCTGGCTCTGCTACGGGCCTCAGGCGAAGCGTCTGGCCGACCGCGCGGCGATGCTTGCGCCGATTCGCGAGGAGCTGCCGCCGAAGCCGCAGTGGCCCGAGGCGCGACGCGCGCGCATCCGCCACGAACTGGGGATCGCTGCGCGCGAGCGGGCCGTTCTCGTCGCGGGCGAGCCAAGCGAGTGGATCGATCTCTCCTTCATCGCCCGCGCGGTGGGCATGGCGTTTGTCGGCGGCGCGCCGCTGCGGCTCGTCGTCTCGCCGCGCGTGCCGCGCATCGCGGAGATCAACGGGTTCCTCACGAAGGCCACGGGATTTGCGCCGCTCGTCGTCGATGCGCGCGCCGACACGCCGTGGGAGATCCTGCCCGCGCTCGACGCGGCGATCGTCGATCGCGACGGCGCGGTCGAGCGCCCGGTCGAATGCGCAGGCTGGCGCAGCGGCGAGTGGCAGCGGCTCGCGTGGAGCGCGTCGCCATTGCCGGCGCTCTGGGCGCTTTCGTGCGGCGTGCCCGTGTTCGTGCACGAGTCGATCGACCTCGGCGCGCGTGCGGCGCATCCGCGGGTAAAGCGGTTTGGCCGCGATATCGCGGCGTTGGCGCGGATGCTGGCCTGAGCGGCGCCGGCCCGTCCTTCTGATGCTGCCGAGCGCTTGGGTGCCCGCAGATTTCAGTCTGCGGAACGGGTGATGCCAGCCTTCGACTCGAGCGTTCGTGGTTCAGCAGGCTGAAGCATGCGGGCACCCATGCATTCCGTATCGCCAGAGTCGGCTGCCGCAACCGCCGCCGCTCAAGAAAAGAGCTTCATCGCCGCGTCGCGATACAGGCTTCGCAGCAGGTCGGGCGGCAACGACAGCCCGCGCAACGGCGGCGCGTCGAGCGGCGTGTGGCGCTCGGGTGCGACCATGTGGAGGTCGGGGTCGGAGATCGGCGACGCGCACTCGCCCGCGCCTTCCCACAGCATGCGCAGCGCCCAGTAGCGGCTGGCGTAGAGGTCGTGCGCGCTCTCGCGGCTGGTGGCCTTCTTCGCCATCTCGCTCGCCTTGTCGCCCGCGCGCAGGTGGTCGTCGGTCGTCACGGTGTCGGTGCCGAAGAGGATGCGTCCGCGCCACTTCATGAGGAACGAGATCACCTCGTCGCGCGGGTGCCGGCCGAGCTCGCGCACGATCCACTTGGTCGCGCTCGTGTCGAGGTGGAGGTTCGGATGCGACTCGAGCAGCGCGTCGAGGAACGCGAGATCCTCGGGAAATCCGCCCATGTGCGCCGCGATCCACGGCATCGTGAAGCGGTCGAGCGCGCGGCGGAGCGGCGTGTAGTGGTCGAGCTTCGCGTGGTAGCGCGTGGCGTCCTGGTACTTGGTCGCGAACCAGGTGTCGGGGTCCGCGACATGCACCATGCACATCATGCCGAGCCTCTCCGCGAGCTTCATCTGCTCGAGGCGCACGGCGCCGCCGAGGTCGAAGAGCCGGGGGTCGCCCGCCTCGGCCGCGAGTTCGGTGATGCGCGGCGCGTTCCAGAACTTCACGATGCGCACGCCGTGCTCACGGTAGCGCTCGATGCGGCGGAGGTAGCCCTCGCCGTGGCCCTCGCGGCGGTCGGCGTGCATGAAGTCGGGGAAGGCGATGAACTCGAGGAGGTCGCCGTGCCGCTCGCGCAGCGCGGGGATGTCCTCGACGCGGCTCATCGAGAAGGTGCGCTCGACGCCGTAGGCCTTCGCGATCGGCGCCCAGAGCGCGCTCGCCTCGAGGCCGTTGATGTGCGCGTGGACATCGACGATGCCGAACCCGAGCTTCGGCAGGCTCGCGGCCTGGGCCATGTAGTCAAGACCGAGGCGATTCGATGGATCGTCGCGAAGCGCGGGGGGCGTCGGAGGAAGCCGCAGCATGAGGCCGCGATCGTAGTAGGTTCCGCAGGGCCGGGGCTACTTCGAGCGCGTGCGCGCGGCGCCGCCCGTGCGCGCAGCTGCGCTCGTCGCGCCTGAGCGCGGCCGATCGGCGGGCGATTCCGCGGCGGGCGCGCGATCCGGCGCAAGACGCGGGCGCTTCAAGCGCCCCTCTGGCGTTCGCGTGAGGTTCAGCGCTGCGTTCAGCCGCTGCGCAGGCGCACTGCCTGCGCCGGCTGCGTGCACGACGCCGACATACAGCTCGAAGTTCGTCTCCATGTCGAGATGGCGCACGACCTCGCAGTCGAACCACGCGGTGGCGCGCGTGACGATCGGCGCACCCATCAGGCCGACCTTGTGCGGATAGGTGAGGAACGGATCCTCTCCGATCCTGCGGTCGGGGCCGAAGACCCGCTGCAGCAGCCGTTCGTTCGGGTCGAGGAGCGACAGCGCGAAGGTGCGGCTGTCGCGGATCAGCGGCGACAGCGGATGGCCCTTCTCCATCGCCACGAGCAGCATCGGCGGGGAGGTCCCGCACTGCTGCACCCGCTCGACGAGGCGGCCGTCACGCACCTCCCCGTAGGCGGTGGTGATCAGGTATTGCGCCGCCGGGATGCGTCCAAGGGCGGCAATCGTCTCTTCGGTGGGTGGTGGGAGCATGCGAAAGTGGGGCAGACCGGCCGAAAGTGGGGGCGTCCTCTTTGAAACCCCTCAAACCGAGCGTGTGAGCCTAACCCTCCGAATATGCAGCGGTTACGGCGCTTGACCAACCGTCCACACCAAATCGGGAGCAAAAATGTTGCCCAAAAAGTGCAGGAATGTGTGGCAGCGTGTGGAAAGGTGGGGCGTGGTGGAGTATGCTGACCCCGCCTCAACAGGGCACCACCATGTTTCTCGGAGAGTTCCAACACTCCCTCGACTCGAAGCAACGGTTGGCGATCCCAGCTGAGGTTCGTGAGCAGTGGAAGCCAGAGCGGCATGGCGAGGTGTTCATCGCTGCGCCTGGCCAGACGGGTTCGCTCTGGCTCTGGCCAGAGAAGAAGTTCGAGGAGCACGCGGATCGCATCGAGAGCGGTCTGGTGACGGCAGAGGAAGTGGCTTGGTCGAATCGAAGGCTCTTCTCGCGCGCAGCGCGTGTTCCCTTCGACAGCGCCGGCCGCATTCGGATCCCTGATCGGCTCTTGGCCGAGTACGGGTTGACTGGAACGGTGGTGATCCTTGGTGTGCGCGACCATCTGGAGCTCGTGACCCCCGAGCAGCGCGCCAAGGAACTTGCCGCCTGAGGCCGACTGAGGCCGAGTAGGGCAGACTCGACGCGAGTTGAAGACAGGACAGTTCGGTGGATGCCGCGGCCGCGCCTGGAAGGGTGCGGAGGCGATTGGAACGAACACACTGGCGGACCGCATGGATCGCGGTCCGGTCCAGTCGCAAGGGAACACCGGAAACGGTGGCTGGATCGTGGATGCGCAAGGATGCGCGTCGACGCAGTCGTTGAGGCAACGGCTGAAAACCAGCAGAAAACCTGCGCCACGGGTGCGCGCAGGTGTCCCGGGCGTTTCGCTCCGCCTGGCCAAGGATGGCCGGGCCTTCAGCGGGGCTGGCATGGATTGCCGGCTTGCGCAAAGTGCGGCCTCGGTCCCAACGGACCGGGGCCGCTTTCTTTTTCGACGCCGCGCCAAAGACAGCGCGCGCCGTGTGGCGCGCGCGGTGTGGTTCGGGATGTCGGTCGGATCAGCCGCCTTCGGTCGCCGGGCGGATCGATCCGATCACATCGCGGGTCGTCTCGTTGGCGGTTCCGTTCGACAGGAGGATCTGGTCGGCCACCTCGCGGCGGTGCACCTCGACGGTGCGCGGGAAGTCGAACGCCACGCGCACGCGGTCGCCCTTGATGGCGACGATGCGAACAACCCCGATCGGGGACGACGGGTCCCCGATGACGACTTCTTCACCTTCACGACGAGTGATGACAAGCATGATCGGGGACCTCCTGCCCAGGACGCGCGGATGCAACGCCCCGTCTGCCGCATGGCTGACGAGGTCAGACTACCCGAGGTTTGGGTGAATCGGAAGCGGGAAGCGCCCACTTTGCAGAACGCAATATGTGCCGAGGCAGGGGTTTGGACGCGTTCAGCCGACCGCTTCGACCCGAACGGACGGCCCCAATTCAGCTCGGAGCGTCCGCTCGATGCCGTGATGGAGGGTCTGGTGGGCCGACGGGCACCCGATGCAGGCCCCGTGGAGGCGGATCTGGACCAGGCCGTCGGCGCGCGCCGAGACGAGCTCGAGGTCGCCGCCGTCTTCCTGGACCGCGGGCCGGATCCGAGCGAGCAGCCCCTCGACCTTCTCGCGGAACGAAGCATCCTCCGAGCCTGACGGCGGCGCCGAGCCCGTGGGAGGTACCGACCCCGTGGGAGGTACCGACCCCGTGGGAGGTACCGA
>CAIXEV010000461.1 GCA_903918555.1 uncultured bacterium
GCGTACGCCTTGAAGCGCGCGCGCTCCTCGGTCGACTTTCCCTGCCACCACTGCGCGGTCGTCTCGTTGTCGTGCGTGCCCGAGTAGACGACGCTCTTCAACGGATGGTTGTGCGGCATGTCGCCCGACTTCCCGCTCCAGAACGCGTTCTGCACAATGCGCATGCCTGCGAGGCCGAAGTCGTCGCGCAGCGCCTCGACTTCGGGCGTGAGCGCGCCGAGGTCCTCGGCGATCAGGGGCAGCGCGTCGAACGACTTCGACATCGCCTCGAGCAGCGCGCGGCCGGGCGCGGGGCGCCACTCGCCCTTGCGCGCGTTCTTCGCGCCCGCAGGCACCTCGTAGGCGCGCGTGAGTCCGATGAAGTGGTCGATGCGCACGAGGTCGAAGCGCTCGGCGGCGCAGGCGATGCGCGAGGTCCACCACGAGAACTTCTGCTTCGCGTGCGCGTCCCACGCGTAGTGCGGGTGGCCCCAGAGCTGCCCATCGGCGCTGAAGTTGTCGGGCGGCACGCCCGTGAGCACCTCGGGGGTGCCGTCCTTCTTCAGGCGGAAGAGCGCGGGATTCTCGCGCACATCGGCGCTGTCGGCGGTGACGAAGATCGGCACATCGCCGATGAGCGCGATCCCCTTCTTCGTGCAGGCGTCGCGGAGCGCGGCCCACTGGCGGCTGAGTTCGTACTGGACCCACGCGTGCGTGGCGCGCGCGGCGGCGTCGCCCGCGGAGACGAAGTCGAGCCACGCGGAGAGCCACGCCGCGCGCTCGCAGAACGCCTTGAAGCTCTTGGCGCGCTCGCCGTTGCGCGACTTGAACGCCGCGGCGGCCTTCGCGTAGAGCGGCATGCGGAAGGCGCGCGAGGCCGCGAAGTCGCAGTTTCCTTCGCCGAGGCGCTTGGCGTCCTTCGGCGAGAGCTTGAGATCGGCGGCGGAGAGCAGCCCCTGCTCGACGAGCGGCTCGAGCGCAAGAAACAACGGCTCGATCGCGAAGCTCGACGGCGACGAGTACGGGCTGTCGCCGTAGCCGACGGGCCCGATCGGAAGCATCTGCCACACGCTGAAGCCCGCGCGCGCGAGCCAATCGGCGTAGGCGTACGCGCCCGGCCCGAGGTCGCCGTTTCCAAAGCGCGACGGCAGGCTCGTGAGGTGCATGAGCACTCCCGCGCGGCGGGTCTGGAGGAGCGGATGCGGTGCGTGTTCCTGCGATTTGGAAGGCGCGGTCTTGGAGGGCGCGGTCTTGGAAGGCATGGCGGCGGTAGTGATACAGCCTTTGGCGGCAAAATGACACACGGCACCTTGGAGGAGGTGCCGTGTGCCGATCGAACCATACGAGTTCGATCAGGGGTTTCGTGCAACGCGGAAGCCGAGGAAGCTGCCAACCTGCGTAGGCCCGACCTCGAGGCCGCGCGTCGATGCGCGCAGCGTGCCAGAGGTGTCCGACCATCCGCCGCCGCGCGCGCCTCGATTGGTGCCGGTGGCCGGGCCCTGCGGGTTCGTCTGCGGCCCCGGGGTGTACAGACCCCAGAAGTCGTTCACGAGTTCCCACACGTTCCCAGCCATGTCGTGCAGGCCGAGGGCGTTCGCACTCTTCAGACCGACGGGACGCGTCGTCTGGTTCACGGCGGTGAACCAGCCGATGTTCGCGACCTGCGCCGCGTCGTTGGTACCGCTCGGGAACCCCGGCATGGAGTGGTACGCGGTCGTCGTACCGGCGCGATACGCGTACTCCCACTCTGCCTCGGTCGGAAGGCGCAGTCCCGCCGACGAAGTGAACGCGAGGACCATGTTCGGACTCACCTTCTCGACGGGACGGTTCAGGACCTGCGCGAAAGGCACCGCCGAAGTCGCGGCCTGGAACCCCGAGGGGTTCGATCCCATGAAGGCAGTCCACTGCGCCTGCGTGACCTCGTAGCGGCCGAGGTAGAACGGGTTGGTGAGCGTCACGGCGTGCACGGGCAGTTCCACCGAGCTGCAGGACTCGTTGCTCGACGACGAGCAACCCATGTTGAAGCTGCCCGGCGGGACCAGCAGCATCTCGATCATGGTGCCCCTGTCGCGCACGCGCCACGGGAGGCCGGTCGCGATGATCGCATTGCGCATCGATTCGTTGGTCACGACCGCGGGGTCGGGGTTCTGTTCGAGCACCTCGTACCAGGTCGGCGAGGCCGTGTAGGTGAAGACGCCGAGCGTCGTCGCGCTTCCGAGGCTGTTCGTCACCGTGACCGAGGCAGGTCCGACGGTGCCCGCAGGCGTCGTGACGCGCATGAGCGTATCGCTCAGCACGGTGATGTTGGTGGCTGCGGCGCCGCCGATCGACACCGCCGTCGCGGTCGAGAAGTTCCTTCCCGACAGCGTGATCAGCGTGCCACCGGCGGTCGACCCCTGGCCAGGCGCGATGGAGGTGACCGCCGCGACTGTTGCGGACCGCGCGGCACGGAGGCCTGCGTCGTTGTACACCGTGCCTGGCAAGCCGACGAACCGCACCGAGGAGCGACACTGCGAAGCTGTTTTCAGGTACGACCCTCCGCGTGTGACGCGTTCCGTGGTCACGAGCGTCTGCTCGGGGTTGGTCGAGGGGCCCCAGGAGTAGAAGTCGCCCACAAACCAATCGCGCACCCACTCGGCGACATTTCCGGACATGTCATGGAATCCGAGTCCATTCGCGGATTTCTGGCCAACGGGGCGCGTCTGGTTCACGGCGTTTCCGCTGAACC
>CAIXEV010000462.1 GCA_903918555.1 uncultured bacterium
CGACCGCGCGAAGGGCGAGATCACCGTCGAGATCGACGCCGTGCGCACCGGCGCGTGGGGCCTCAAGGACCGGAAGGGCGTGAATGTGCCCGACACGGACATGCCCATCGCGGCGCTCACCGACGAGGACCTCGCGACGCTCGACTTCGTCGTCGAGCATGTCGACATCGTGGCGATGAGCTTCGTGCGCACGCCGCGCGACATCACGGACCTCCATCGCGCGATCCAGGCGCGCACGCACCGCACGCTCGGCGTCGTCGCCAAGGTCGAGACGCCGCAGGCGTGCCGCGCGCTGCCCGAGATCCTGCTCGAGCTGATGAAGAGCCCGCCCTGCGGCGTGATGCTCGCGCGCGGCGACCTCGGCGTCGAGATCGGCTTCGAGCACCTGCCCGAGGCGCAGGACGAGATCCTCTCGCTCTGCGAGGCGGCGCATGTGCCGGTGATCTGGGCGACGCAGGTGCTCGAGTCGATGACCGAGCACGGCTTCCCGACGCGCGGCGAGGTCACCGACGCGGCCGACGCGGCGCGCGCCGACGCGATCATGCTCGGGATCGGCCCGTTCATGGTCGACACGGTCTCGTTCGTCGAGGACCTCCTCGCGCGCACGCAGATCCGCCGTGCGCGCAGCCGGGCGCTCCTCGGCAAGTGGCAGCCGCTCGGCGACGGATGAACCGCATAGAAACCGCGCCCCCTGCCCGCCGAAGGATCGGTTTCACCACGGAGATACAATCGCCACCATGTTCGGGCTTCCGACCATCCTCGCCGCGCCCGGCGGCACCGAGCTCCTCGTCCTGATCATCCTCGGGGGGCTGCTGCTCGGCGCCGGCATCTGGCTGATCGCCACCTACAACGGCCTGCGCCGCGCGCAGGTGCGCGCGCAGAACGCCTTCAGCCAGATCGATGTGCAGCTCAAGCGCCGGCACGACCTGATCCCGAACCTCGTCGAGACGGTGAAGGGCTACATGTCGCACGAGCGCGACACGCTCGAGGCCGTGATCCGCGCGCGTTCGCAGGCCGCGAGCGCGCTCGGCGTGGTCGAAGGCGGCGCGATGGGCATCGCCTCGATGGCCGCGCTCGCGAACGCGTCGGGCGCGCTCGACGGCGCGCTCAACCGCCTCATCGGCCTCGTCGAGGCCTACCCAGAGCTCAAGGCGAACACGAACGCGCTCCAGCTGCAGGAAGAGCTCGCGAGCACCGAGAACCGCATCGCGTTCGCGCGGCAGGCGTTCAACGACAGCGTCATGCGGCTGAACGAATCGATCGTGGTCTTCCCGTCCAATCTCGTCGCCGGCATGTTCGGCATCCGCGAGATGGGCCTCTTCGAGGCGACCGCCGACGAGCGCGCCAGCGTCTCGGTCAAGTTCTGACCGCACCGTTTCGAGCCAGATCCGAGGGATTCGATGTCGACCGACTTCTTCACAAGTCAGGACCACGCGCGCAAGCAGACGGGACGGCTCGTCTTCCTGTTCATCGCGGGCGTGGTCGCGACCATGGCGTCGCTGTGGGCGGTGCTGGCGTTCGCGCTGTCGACGCAACGCGGCCCGGAGGCGTGGACCGATCCGCGCCTGGCGCTTGGCGTGCTCGTCGGCGTCGGCGGCATCGTGACGATCGTCACCCTCTTCAAGCTGTCGCAACTGTCGCAGGGCGGCGAGAAGATCGCGCAGATGCTCGGCGGCACGCGAATCCCGCCGACGACCTTCGATCCGGCGGAGCGGCAGCTCCTCAACATCGTCGAGGAGATGTCGATCGCAAGCGGCGTGCCCGTGCCGCCGGTCTATGTGATGGAGGACAAGTCGATCAACGCGTTCGCGGCGGGCCCTGACCCGAGCCGCTCGGTGATCGGCGTGACGCGCGGGCTGATGGACAAACTGAACCGCGACGAGATCCAGGGCGTCGTCGCGCACGAGTACAGCCACATCTTCCACGGCGACACGCGCATCAACGCGCGCACCACGGCGGTCATCGCAGGCATCATGGCCGTCGGCGTTCTTGGGTATGTGATGTTCCGGTACATCGGTCCGACGCTCGCGCGCTCGGGCGGGCGCGGCAAGAACAACCCCGGGCCCGCGATCGGCGCAGGCCTCGTCGTGCTCGGCCTCGTCGTGTGGGGCATCGGCTCGCTCGGCATGCTGTTCGGACGGCTGATCCAGGCCGCGATCAGCCGCCAGCGGGAGTTCCTCGCCGATGCGGCCGCGGTGCAGTACACGCGCAATCCGGACGGCATCGCGGGCGCGCTCGCCAAGATCCGCGACCACTCTTCGGCGCGGCTCGAGAGCCCCGCCGCGAGCGAGCTCAACCACTTCTTCTTCTGCACCTCGCTGAACACGATGTTCGCGACGCACCCGCCGATCGACGAGCGGATCAAGCGTCTCGCCGCGATGGGCGCGGTGAAGACGGCCGCGGCCTCCGCAAGCGCCGCTCCACGACCGTCGCCGACCCGACGCGGCGCGACCCCGCCGCCTCTCCCCTCCCGTGCGGCCGTCGCGGCCGTCGGTCTCGCCGGAACGCTCGAGCCGCAGGCGATCACGCGCGCACACGACTGGATCGAGAGCCTGCCGCGGGAACTCGCCGATGCGTCGCGCCGGAGCGATGGCGCGCGTGCCATCTGCTACCTGATCGCTCGCCACGAATCGGCGCGCACCGATGCCGATGCGCTGGTGGCGAGCAACGATCCGGAGGCCGCTCCGCTCTATCGATCGCTGGCCGCGTCGGTTGCGCGCCAGACGAGCGTGCAGCAGCTCGCGCTCGCGGATCTCGCGGCGCCGGCGCTTGCCGCGCTCGGCCGACAGGGCTACTCGCGCTTCCGCACCACGCTGGGCGAGGTGATGCGCAGCGACGCGAAGATCGATCTGCGCGAATGGGCGCTTGCAAAGAGCCTCGAGCGGCATGTCGAGCGACGCTTCCTCGAAGGGCCGTCGCGCGCCGATCGAACGATCGCGGACATGCCGCGCGAGGCGAGCGTCGTGCTCGCGATCATCGCCATCACGCAGCATCGCGCGTCGGAACAGGAATTCGCCTACCAGCGCGGCGGCGCCCATCTTGGGCTGGCGCGCGACGCCAAGCCCGATCCGTCGCTCTGCACGCTTGACGCGCTCAACGACGCCGTTCGCAAGCTCTCCAAGTGCCGCTTCATCGAGCGCGAACGGCTGCTCGAGGCGTGCGCGATCACGGCGATGTCCGATGGCAGCGCAAGCGAAACCGAGATTCTCGTCGTGCGCGCGGTCGCGGACGCGCTCGATGTGCCGATCCCGCCGCTCGCCGCCGCGTGAAGTCGGGAAAGTGCGGGAAACTCTCTTGTGCGGACGAGGCAGCGGAAAGTAGCATGGCGCCATGTCCGACCTGTCGCACCTGCTCGCCAACAACCGCGCGTGGGCGGCGCGCATGGAGAAGGCGGAGCCCGGGTTCTTCAAGGGCCTCGCGTCGCAGCAGTCGCCGCGCTACCTCTGGATCGGCTGCGCCGACAGCCGCGTGCCCGCGAACGAGATCATCGGCCTTCCGCCGGGCGAGGTGTTCGTCCACCGCAATGTGGCGAACCTGGTGGTGCACAGCGACCTCAACTGCCTCGCGGTGCTCGACTACGCGCTGCATGCGCTGAAGGTGACCGACATCATCGTGTGCGGCCACTACGGCTGCGGCGGCATCAAGGCCGCGCTCGAGCCGAGCGAAGGCCGCATCGTCGATCACTGGATCCGCCATGTGCGCGACATCGCCAAGCACTACAAGGCCGATCTCGAGCGCATGACGACGCCGGCGGAGCAGAACCACCGCCTGTGCGAGCTCAATGTCGCCGTGCAGGTGGTGCATGTGCGCGAGTCGCCCGTGCTGCAGGCCGCGCGGCACGAGGTGAATGTGCACGGCTGGATCTACGATGTCGCCGACGGCCACCTGCAGGACCTCACGCCGATGGTCGAGGAAGTGCGCGCGCTGGAGCCGTCGGTGCGCGTGTGAGCGGTCGCGGCTGCGGC
>CAIXEV010000463.1 GCA_903918555.1 uncultured bacterium
AGCTTCTCCGCGATCGCCGTGAGCGCGCCGTCCGCCGAGGTGCCGATCGACCCGAGATCCTCGATCGCGCGCTGCCGCTCGATGGTTTCGCCGTGCTCCGCGGCATCGGCGAGCGTGGCAAGCGCCCTCTGGTCTCCCGTTCGCAGCATGATGGATCGGGCCTCCGCGCGGAGCTCGGGCTCCTTCGACTCAAGTGCGGAGGCGATCGCCGGGGCAAGACGGCCATTCGAATCTCCGACCAACGAGCGGAGGCTCGACACCCGCTCCGCAGCCGAGAGCGACGCATCGCCGACGGCGTGCAGGGACTGCTCGGGATCGAGCGCGATGCCGTGCTTGGCCGCCACATCGCGGGCCGCGGAGCGGATCGTCGCGTCCTTGCTCTCCGCGAGCGGCGCGAGCTTGCGCGCGAGCACGCTCTTGAACGCGGCCGTTGCGCGCGTGTCCGATGCGCGTGCGGATCCATCGATCGCGCGATAGGCGCCGTTGACACGGTTGCGCGGAGGTGCGCTGGTCCAGTTTCCGAGCGCATCGAGTGCGTCGAGACGCATCGGCACCGGGTTCGAGGGGTTGAGCGCGACATCGCAGAGCAACGCCGCGGTCTCGGCGGTGCCCTCGACAAGACACGCCTCGATGGCGCGACGCATGTGAGGGAACTCGCTGCGATCGACAGGCTTCATGCCGATCGGGCGCTCGCTCCGTCCGCTCGGCGTCGTCCAGGCGATCGCGCAGTGATCGCCGCCTCCACCCTCGGCGTGGAGCGCTTGGATCGCGTAGCGCTTGCCCTTCTCGAGGCGAATCGGCTTCGAGCGCTGGGCGTCCTGCGACTCGAAGTCGCCGGGGTTGGCGTATCCCTCGACCCGCGCGACCTCGACGAGCGATGCCGGATCGTCACCGGTGCCGACCGACAGGATCGAGTCGTCGTCGCTCGAGATCGCGAAGACATACTCGCCCGTCTCCGGCGCCTCGACAACGCCGCTGATCCTCGCCACGAACTGGTTGCCCGCGTTGCGAGGCGCCTCCGCGACCGCGAGATCCTGAGATTCGTCGGGCGCACGACGGAAGACCTCGCCGCTTCGCAGGTCGTCGACCGTGCCGACCCGGCCGAGCTTCCAAACCTCGCGGCGGAAGCTGTGACGGGACGGCGGCTCCTCCTCGACGACCGCGCTGCCTGCGGCCGGTGCAAAGCGCGCCGCCGATGCAGCGAGGCGTCCACGCAGATCGTTCATCGGGATGTCGTTGATCGCACGCGCAGCCTCGAGCCGCAGCGATCGCTCCGGGTCGTCGAGGAACGACGCGATGCGCGGATCGCGGAGCTTCCGCATGGCGAGGAGCGATGCGAGCCGCAGCGAGGCGACCGGTTCGGCCGCGAGTTCGCCGAGCTTCGCACGGTCGCCGATCCATGCAAGCGCCTGGACGCCCGCGTGACGCAGGAACACATCGCGGTCGGCGTTCTCCGCCAGCATCGAGATGATCGAGGGCTGCGCCTCGCGCGCGCCAAGCTTGCCGAGCGCAAGCGCCGCGAAGGCGCGTACGCGGGCACTGTCGTCGCCGCAGAGATCCGCGAGCTTCGACTGCGCGGCGACCGCCCGCGACTCGCCGAGCATGCGTGCCGCCTGCGAACGGATCTCGGCATCGCGGTCGTCGAGGAGGGGAAGCACCGCCTCGGTCGGATCGACGCCTCCACGCAGGGTCTGCGACTCGAGCGCACCGGACTCGCGCAGCCGACGCGCGGCCTGCTGTCCGAGCGCCCAGATCGCGTGGATGCGCGCGAAGCGGTCGCTCGCGTGCCGGGCGATGTCGCCGAGCAGCGCCGTCGTCTCGCGGCCGCGCGAGGCGAGCTCGAACTGCGCGCGCTGACGCACGCGGCGGTCCGCATGGGAGAGGAGCGAGGCGAGCTGGTCGGCGTCGCGGCCGGCGAAACCTTCCTTGAAGAGGGTGGTCGCCTCGGCAACGCGCGGATCCTTGATCGCCGCTGGATCCCAGACCGCGTAGAGCTCGCCCTTCTCGCCCGACTCCCAGCCTCCGCCCCAGTCGCTGATGTACATCTTTCCGTCGTAGCCGAAGTCGACATCGGTCGGCAGCACATTCTCGACGAACACATGCTCGTCGACGACACGGAAGCCCGCGCCGACGGGCTCGACCGACAGCGCGAGGATGCGCGAGTAGCTGTCGCCGCCGAGAAAGTCGCAGAGGAAGAAGTGATCGCGGTATCGCTCGGCAAGACCGAGGCCCGGATAGAAGGCGAGTCCCGACGGTCCGCTTCCGACATGATCGAGCGGCGGGAGCGTCCACGCCGGCTGCAGCGGCGAGAAGTCCTTGACCTTGTGGGGTGCGAGATCAGGGCGGAGGTGCCAGATGCCCTCCTGGTTCCACGGACCGCGCTGGTTCGCGCCGTCGAGCGTCTGGTAGTCCATCGACCAGCCGGTCTCGCCGCCCTCCATGAGGTAGACGAAGCGCGCCTTGTCTCCGCCATCGGAGTTGTTGTCGCCCGTGAACAGGTTGCCGTAGTTGTCGAACGCAAGTTCCTGCGGGTTTCGCAACCCGGTGCAGAAGAGCTCGAGCTCGCTGCCGTCGGGGTTCATGCGGAACACGGCGCCCGACCGCGGGTCGTGCAGGTGGGACCCGTCGGAAGTGATGACGTCGTAGCCGCGATCGCCGATCGACCAGTAGATCTTGCCGTCGTAGCCGACCGCGAGCCCATGCATGTCGTGACCGCGAAGCGCGACGCGCACGCCGTAGCCCGACGAATCCTTCGACCTTGACTCGGCCACTCCGTCGCCGTCGCCATCGCGAAGGCGCCAGAGGTTCGGGATGTTGGTGTAGAAGATGTCGCCGTCGAACGCGAGCACGCCTGCGCCGGTTCCGTCGAGCGGCTCGTTGAACGGGCCGGCGAACACCGTCCGTGTCTCGGGTGCCCCGTCGCCGTCGAGATCCGAAAGCCTGGCGACGCGATCGTCGAACTTCCTGTAGTAGGACATGCCGCCCGCGCGCTTCGAGGCCCACTTCTCGTACATCCTGAGGCGGTCGGCGGTGGACTGGCTCTGGATGTCGTCGAGGAGCCAGAACGGACTCGACCGGTTGTCCTCGATGCCGCGCTCCTGGCGATCGCTCTCGGCGAAATAGAAGCGGCCCTGCTCGTCGATGCAGAAGGCGACCGGGTCGTCGATCAGGGGGTAGACCGCGACGGTCGACTTCGAGAGGCCGTCGAGTGGCTTGATCTTGGCTGTCATGGCGGTGCGGGTCGCGTCCGAAGGCGAAGGCTCGCCTTGCGGACGCGGACTCTCGCCATGCTGGGTCGGTGGGACGACGGCGAGCGCCGCGATCGCGGTTGCTGCTGCGAGGACGGATGACGCGAGCGGGGCGATCATCTCGTCATGCTAACGGTTGGAGTGCCGCGACCAAACAGGTTGTGCTGCTGCTGCCTCGACAAAGCGAACGCGAAATCCGCGTCCGAGATCGCGTGGATCAAGGCGGGGGCTCGATCGATCCGCCGTTGAAGCGCTCGATC
>CAIXEV010000464.1 GCA_903918555.1 uncultured bacterium
CCATCACGGCGGCGCACGGCGCGCAGCGGACGGGCTAGGGAAGCGATCCAAAGGGAGAGAATATGCAACGATTCGAGAAGACACTCGCCATGCTCGCGCCGGTCACGGCGCTCCTGGTGTCCGCGGGCGCACACGGCGTGATCGTCCTTCAGAACAACGAGACGGTGAACCTCGGCGCGCTGATGTCGACCGGCAGCGACCGCATGTTCATCATCGATGACAAGCTGTTCACCTTCCAGTATGTCACCACGCCGAACTTCAACATCCAGCAGTTCGATGTGACTGCGAAGATCTCTGAGAATGTGAACGAGTACGGCCTGCGCGATGTCGGCTTCGACCTCACGGGGCCGTTCGTCGACGGTGGCCCGAACGACCAGACCGTGCAGGACATGAACCTGCAGTACAAGGTCGAGATCCTGCCTGAGTTCTACGCTCGGGGCGTGCGGCTCCGCGACGCGTTCCTCGCGTTCAACGGCTCGGCGGGCGGCACGGGCTCGTTCGCGCGCGTGGCGGAGACGATCTTCGAGACCGACACGGGAGATCTGCTCGGAAACATGAATGTCTTCTACAACTTCGGTCCGCCGGCGACGATCCGGCTTGCCGACGAGATCGACTTCACCGCGCAGAACCCGCTTGGGTACCGGTCGCTGGAGTGCAACAAGAACCTGAAGTTCTTCGCGAACACGGACGGCGGCTTCTCGTCGTGCTCGTTCGTGCGCCAGCAGTTCAGCCAGATCCCGGCGCCGGGCGCGTTCGCGCTGCTTGGCATCGCAGGAGTCGTCGCCGGCCGCCGCCGCCGCGCTTAAGTTCGCGCGCGAATTTCGCGACGACCACATTCCGCATCACGCACAGGGCGCCGGCATGTTCCGGCGCCCTGTTCGCATGCGGGCCGCAGGCGCGTCATGCGGCCCGCGTCAGATGCCCGCGCGGGCGCCGCCGCGCTCGAGGAGCGACGCGATGTGCTCCTTGTCGGCGAGGTTCGACGAGCGCACCTTGGCCACGATGTCGCGGTTCGCGAGGTCGCTCTTCATGTAGCGCCGCGCGAGATCCGCGACCTCCGCGGGGGTCGAGCCCTCGAAGAAGTCGAGTCCCTCGCGGTACGCGATCGAGCTCGCGAGGCGGTTCGCGATGATCCAGGTCTGGTACGACTGCGGCAGGCTCTTCCACACGCGGTCGCCCGCGAAGTCGAAGAGCACCTTCGGCAGGTGGTCGCGGATCATCTGCTTCGCAAGCTCGCGGTCCTCGGCCGGCCAGTTCGGAACACCCGCGGCGATCGCCGCCGCGCTCGTGTTGATGACCTTCGAGAGCTCGACCGAGATCTTCGGAAGCGACAGGTTCGGGTGCGTCTTCGCGGCGCGCATGAGGAACTCTGCCTCGACGCGCGCCAGCTCGCGCAGCCGCTCGAGCACCTGCGACACATAGGTGTCCTTGATCGAGAGGAACTCCTCGTCGGAAAGCACCATGCACGCGCTGATCTCGTAGCTCGAGCAGATCACGCCGCACTTGTTCGCCGACGAATCCTTGATCACCGTCGCGCCGCGCTTGGCGATCTCCTCGCGCGCCGCAGGCGTGATGAAGAGGTTCGCGCCCTCCGAGATCACCATGGTGCTCGGCTTGCCGTCGGCGGTGAGGAAGTCCTGCCAGTTGCCCTCGTGGATCGTGGCGGGGCGGCCGCCGCCCGGCACGAACGCGTCGGTGACGAGGCGGTTGTGCATGGTGTTGCGCAGCTGCGCGCCGTCGGGCTCGTCGACCGACACGATGCGGCCCTTCGGCGAGAGCTTCTTCTTGTCGAAGCTCGCGATCGGCAGGCCTTCGTTGAAGAGGCGCAGGAGCTCGGCGTGGTCGAGGCCCTCGGGGTCCTCGCCGCAGCCGGAGCCGTCGCCGACGCCGACGATCACGGCGTTCTTGCCGTAGTCGCGGTCGAGGATGCGCATCATGTTGCCCGCGACATCGCCGTCTGGGCCGCCCGTGATCTTGATCGTGAACTTCTGCTTGCGCGGGTCGATGCCGCGGGCCTTCAGCGCGATGTCGAGGAAGACATTGACGCCTTCGCTCGTCACGCCGTAGACCTTGTGGTTGATGCCCGCGCCGGGCTTCGAGCTCATGAACGCGGTCGGCATCGAGTAGCCGCGCAGGCGCGCGCGGTCGACGATCCACACGATGTGCGCGGGGGTGATGTTCTCGTCGGGCCCGAGGTAGATGAGCTCCTCGCGGCCGAAGCGGTCGACGACGAGCTTCTTCACCTCGGGGGTCTGCACGATCAGGTCGAGCAGCGAGTCGACGAACGCCTTCACGCAGCGGTCGACGGTCGCGTGCGGCTCGAGCAGGATCGCCGCCTTCGCGCCACCCTCGGGAATGTCCTTGTTCTTCAGCTGCTGGGCCCACGAGAGGCCGTAGACCTCGTCGAAGAGCCGCTCGCTCTCGCGCATGTGCTGCGCGGCGTTCTGCGTGCGGATGACGCGCAGGCCGCCGCGGGCGATGTCCTGGAAGCGGTTGTGGAAGCCGTCGAACTGGCGGCCGTGCACGAAGAAGGTCGCGTAGGGCTTCTCGGGGCGGTCGGCGTTCGCGAGGTACGACGGATCGATGCGGAGGCACAGCGCGAAGCGGTCCGCGAGGAAGAAGTTCGTGCGCAGCGTGGCCGCGACGCCCTCGAGCATCTTGGTGAGCGCGGTGCGGTGCATCTCGCTCGGGTTGCGGGCGATCTCGGCCTCGATCCTGGTGCGCGCGGCCGCGAAGTCGGCGTCCGACATCGGGCTCGCGGGGTCGAAGCGCGCGACGAGGAGATCGACGATCGCCTTCGAGGTCGCGATCGCCTCCTCCGCGAAGCCCTGGATGCGCTCGCGCGTCCAGAGGTAGCGGTTCTGCGGCGAAAGCACCTGGTGCGCGAGGTTGCAGAGCGCGACCATCGCCTCGGCGCGGTCGATCGCAAGTCCGGGCTGGCGGCCGGCGATCTCGATCGCCTTGTCGTCGACCCACTTGATGCGGCGCAGGTCGCCGACGACGGCCTTCCACGAATCGCCCGACGCCGAGAGCGCCTTGCCGTCCGCGCTCTGCACCACGAAGCCGACGAAGGTGACCGATCCGCCCTTGCCGTCCTTGACGATGTCGAGGTATGCGCGGTGGATCGAGATCTTGTGCCGCGCGAGGATCGCCGCGGTGCGCTCGAGCATGGTGCGCGTGCGCGCGTTCTCGACGACGACCACGATGCGGCTCATCGTCGGATGCGACTCGGGCTCGAGCTCGATGACGGTGCCGTCCGAGCCGCTCACGCGGCTGAAGAGCTTCCAGTGCGCGGCGACGCGCAGCGGGGTGCAGGTGAGCACATACTCCGCCGAGCAGCCCGCGAAGTACGCCGAGATCTGGTCGGGCGTCCAGTCGAGCTTCTGGTCCTTCGCGTACTTGATCGTCTCGGTCAGCTTCGCGGCCTGGCGCGGGTCGCGGCTGTCGAATGGCTCGGGCTCGCCGAACACGAAGGTGTCGAGCACGAGGCTGCCGTCGAAGCTCGAGTGGATCTTCGCGGCACGCAGCGAGCGGTCGAGCGGCAGCTGGGCCACGAGCTCGGCGAGGATGCCGGGGAAGTTCTGGCTGCGGATGAGGGTCAGCTGCCGGCCGTCCTCGCTGCGGAGGGTGAGGTCGACTGGCCGGCCCGACGCGCGCGCAGCGATGATCGCGCGGAGGTGCGCCAGCTGGCTCGGGCGGTCGGTGTCCTGGAAATAGCTCGGAGGCATCTGGCTCACGAACCAAGGCACGACGCTGCTCGCCGCCTCGCGGAAGGTGCTCGCGAGTTCGTCGGCGATGGCCGAGGCGTCGGGGGTGACGGCGTTGGTGGAGGGCGCAGTGGTCATTTCGTGTATGTTCCGAGACAGAGGCCCCGCGGGAGCTTCCGCAGGGGGGTGGGCAGGATAGCCAAGGCCCGCGTGCGCGCCGACGGCCGCGCGCGGGGTTCCAGCATGTCGACTCAGGCGATTGTCATCGGCAACTTCGACGGTGTTCATCGCGGACACCAGCACCTCTTTCGCATCGCCAAGATGGCGGCGGGGGGTGGCCGCGTGGTGGCCGTGACCTTCGAGCCGCTTCCTGTGGCCGTGCTGCGCCCCGAAATCCCGATGGGGAGGCTCACGCCAAGGGGTGAGCGGGCGGAACTGCTGCGATTGACCTGCGGGGTCGACGAGGTGGTCGAGCTGGAGCCGACGCCCGCGGTTCTCGGACTCTCTCCGGAGGCCTTCATCGCGGAGATCCACGGTCGCCTGCGCTTCGGCGCCGTCGTGGAGGGCCCCGACTTCCGCTTCGGCAAGGGGCGCGCCGGCACGCTTGACACGCTCCGCGCGCAGGGGGCGCTGTACGGGTTCCGCGTCATCGAGGCGGCCGCATGCACGGTCGAGCTGACCGACGGCGGCACGGTCGAGGCGCGCAGCTCCGTTGCCCGCGACTTGCTTGCGCAGGGTCGCGTCGCCGACGCCGCGCGCGTGTTCGGCCGGCCCTACGAACTGCGTTGCCCGACGACGCGCGGCGACCAGCGTGGCCGCACCATCGGCTGGCCCACGATGAACCTCGACGCGCGCGGGCGCATTCTGCCCGCCGACGGCGTCTACGCGGGCGAGGCGACGCTGCCAGACGGCACGCGCGCGATCGCGGCGATCTCGGTCGGCACCAAGCCGACCTTCGGCGAAAGTCCGCGCACCTGCGAGGCGACGCTTCTTGCGCGCGACGGCCGGCCGTGCGCGTTCCCGCTCGACTGGTACGGCTTCGAGCTGCGGCTGCGCTTTCACGCGTGGATCCGCGGGCAGGAGCGCTTCGATGGCCTCGACGCGCTTCTTGCGCGCATGGAGATCGACCGCGCCGCCGTGCTCGCCGCCGTGCTCGCCGCCATGGCGGAGGCGAACGCTCGTTAGACTGCCGCTCCCGCGCGGGGTGGCTTCGCGCCGCTTCCCATGCCCTACGAAACCAATACATCGATCGAGTCGCTGGCCGACGCCCTCCGCAGCGCGAGGCGCGTGCTCGTGACCACGCACCAGAAGCCCGACGGCGACGCGATGGGCTCGGTGCTTGCCGTGGTGCGCGCCTGCCGCGCGATCGGCGTGCGCGCCGAAGGCTGGATGGTCGGCCCGTGCGAGGGAAACCTGCGGCTCTTCCAGGGCGACGACGCCGTGGGAATCGTCGATCCGCGCAATCCCGCGATGCCCGACGGCGAGTTCGACCTCGCGGTCGTGGTCGACACGGGCGCATGGACGCAGCTTGAGATCCTCGCGCCGTGGCTGCGCGCGATGTCGGAGCGCGTGATCGGCCTCGATCACCACGCGCGCGGCGACGAAGTCGCGTCGCGGCGCATCGTCGATGTCTCGTGCGGGTCGTGCACCGCGCTCCTCATCCGGCTTGTCGACGCGCTCGGTGTCGATCCGGCGTTCGGCGCCGATCGGCGCGGCCGCTACTCGATCGCGGAGGCGCTCTACCTCGGCCTCGCGACCGACACGGGCTGGTTCCGCTTTCCGAACGCGCGCGCGGCCGAGTTCGCGCTCGCGTCGCGGTTGCTCGCGGCCGGCGTCGACAAGGACGCGATGTACCAGCAGATCGAGCAGTCGAGCCGCGCAGGGCGCGTGCTGATCCAGGGCCGCGCGCTCTCGAGCCTCGCGTTCGCGGCGCGCGGCGCGATCGCGATCATGCGGCTGCGCGCCGCGGATTTCGCGGAAACCGGCGCCGAGATGGAGGAATCCTCGGGCGTCGTCAACATGCCGATGGAGGTCGCCGCGGTGCGCGCCTCGGTGCTTGCCGTCGAGGACAGCGCCAACGGCGTCATCAAGCTCAGCTTCCGCTCGAAGCCCGCGGGCCCGGACGGCGTGTTCGTCGATGTGAACGAACTCGCCGCGCGCTTCGGCGGCGGCGGGCATGTGCACGCAGCGGGCGCGAAGCAGAAGGGCACGCTCGAAGAAGTCGTCGCCCGCGTACGCGCGGCCGTCGAGGCGTGAGTTGGCCTAGGGAGTTTCTCACGGAGGCACGGGGGCACGGAGGACACGGAGACCAAGTTCTCCAGTTGTGTCGCGCCGCGCGCGGTTCACTGGCTTTGGAGCTCCTCGCTTCTCCTCTCTTCTCCGCTCCTTACCTCTCCTCTTCCCTCTCCTTAGATACCCCCTTCCCCCCCTCCACCTAGTGTGTGCGAGGCTTCACCATCCTCCAGCTTTAGCTCTTTGTCTCTCACCACACCGACACCTTTTCACATCTTCCCCCCTAGCTCTCGCTTTCTCCGCTATAATAAAAAAAAATCTCCGACCCACAAATAAAAAGTACGTCCAAACAATGCGGCGAATTGATAATCTGCGAACACAACCGCCAAAGAAGCAGCTGCAAGCAATGCCGGGCGGGTCGAGCATCTGCGAGCACAGCCGCAGAAGAAGCAGCTGCAAGCAATTCGTAGGCTCGAGCATCGTATAGGGAAGGG
>CAIXEV010000465.1 GCA_903918555.1 uncultured bacterium
CCCCCGCCCTTGCGCGGGGGCGTTTCTTTGTTCGAGCGGAACCTATTCGGACCTGCACGCGAACCTTGAGGGCCACCTTGTCGTGCAGGTGGCGGTTCCGTGGATGTTTCTCTTGCCGAGGTCGGATCCTGACGGCAACATTCAGGGAATTCCCCCGTTTTCAGCCGCGGCTTGGCCAACGACAAGCCTCGAAACGAAGTCCCGCACCATGAAGAACAGCCTGACCAACCGCTTCACGAAGTACCTCGTCCCCGGAATCGTCGCAGCCGTCCTCGCGATCCCGACCTCGACGCTCTCCGCGCAGGGCGTGCGCGACACCAAGGATCGCAAGACCGCCACGGTGCCGGCCAAGTTCGACGCCAACGGCCACGGGCTTCGCGGAAAGGCGTGGGCCGAGCAGGAGATGTTGCGCTCGCTTTCAGTCGAGCACGGGATCGATGCGATCCCTGCGCCGCTCTTCGCGATGCCGCTTCAGGACAACGAGTTCTTCCTCGCCCAGGACGAGCTCCAGGGCGGCGTCGGCCCTCAGCCGCTCCGCTTCGCGGTGCCGGTCGGGCTTGAGCTGACCGTCGACGATGGCGAGTGGATCCCCGTCGAAGGCGGCCGGATCTGGCGTGTCGTGATCGCGTCGGCCAACGCCACCACCGCGCGCCTTCACCTCAAGGGGCTCGATGTCGCGAAGGGCCAGCAGGTTCGCATGTCGTCGCCGGGCTGGGACGGCAGCGTCGTCGGCCCGATCGAGGGCGTCGGCGAGTTCGGCAACGGCGAGGCCTGGAGCATGTCGCTTCCGACGAACGAAGCGCTCGTCGAGTGGTTCGTGCCGAGCGGCGCGCGCGCGGACAAGCTTCCGTTCGCAAGCGTCGACTACTACCACGGCTATCGCCAGATCTGGAAGCTCGAGGATCCGGGCGACGGCGGCGTGGCCGTCGGCACCTGCCACCTCGACCCGATCTGCTTCCCGACCTGGGCCAACGAGTCGAACGGGACCGTGCGGCTCATCTTCGCCGGCCAGCTGTGCTCGGGTCAGCTCACGGCGACGACTGCCGCGGACGAGACCCCGTATGTCTCGACCGCGAATCACTGCATCTCGACCCAGTCCGTCGCCAGCAGCTGCCAGTTCAACTTCTTCTACCGCCGCAACACCTGCGCGGCATCGGCGACCGCGGCGGCCGGAACCAATGTCACCGGCGGCGACCTCGTGTCGACTCAATTCGCGAGCGACTGCACGCTGCTCATGATCCGTCCGACGCTGCCGACCGGCATCTTCTGGGTCGGCTGGACGAACGTGAATGTGCCGACCGGCACGGCGTCGACCGGCCTGCATCACCCCGATGGCAGCTACCAGCGCATCTCCTTCGGCAGCAAGAACGCCAGTGGTTTCAACTGCGGCTCCCCGACGACCAACTGGTCGTCGCTCTCGTGGAACTCCGCCACGCAGTACGGCGTGACCTCGACCGGCGTCACCGAAGGCGGCTCGTCGGGCAGCGCGATCTACCGGAACAGCGACAAGAAGATGTACGGCGTCCTCACCTGCGGCGGGAGCTCGTGCACCAACACCGCGGCCGACGACGGCTACGGCCGCTGGGACATCGCGGTGAGTTCGGGTGGCTTCGCGTCGCTGCTCGCGGCCGGCTCCGACGACGCGCAGGAGCAGAACGACACCTGCGCGACGGCGAAGCCCGTCGTCGCCGGAACGGCCTACAACCTGCTCGTGGTGAAGCGCCTCGACGAGGACTGGTACTCGCTGCCGGTTCCCGTCGGCTCGTCGATGTCGATGAACCTGTCGTTCACCCACGCCAACGGCGATGTCGATGTCGAGCTCTACTCGGCCTGCGGCGGCACGCCCGTGCTCCAGCGCCTCGCGAACACCAACAACGAGGCGTTCACCTACGCGAACAACACGGCCTCGAACACGATCCTGATGCGCGTGTTCCTCGGCGCCGACACCCGCAACGACTACTCGTTCACCTTCACCGTCGCGACTCCCCCGCCCGACAACGACGAGTGCATCTCGGCGACTCCGATCGCCTCGGGCTCGTACCCATTCAATACGGGAGGCGCGACCAACAGCACGCCGGCGATCGCGGCGAGCTGCACCGACGGCGCCGGCAGCGCGATCAACAAGGACATCTGGTTCCGCTATGTGGCCGACTGCACCGGAACCGCGACGATCTCGACCTGCGGCGCGGCTTCGTTCGACACGCGCATCGTGGTGTACAACGCGTTCTCCTGCCCGACGGCGGCCACCACGGTCATCGCGTGCAACGACGACGCAAGCGGCTGCGGCACGGCGAGCTCCCTGACGCTCAATGTCACCCAGGACTCGCTCTACCTGGTCCGCATCGGCAGCAAGTCGAATGTCGGCGGCACTGGAACGCTCGACATCACCTGCGCGCCCGTGGCGCAGTGCCCCGCCGACATCGATGGCTCGGGCACGATCGACGCGGCCGACCTCGCCGCGGTGCTGGGCGCATGGGGCGCCTGCTCTGGCTGCGCGGCCGATGTCAACGGATCTGGCACCGTCGACGCCTCGGACCTCGCCGCCGTGCTCGGTGGCTGGGGCGTCTGCCCGTAATCAGCGCGGC
>CAIXEV010000466.1 GCA_903918555.1 uncultured bacterium
ACCGCCGCTCGACGAAGAGCGTGAAGGACTACGCGCGCGCCAACCCGCACAAGATGGGCGCGTGGGCGGCCGACTCGAAGGCCGCGGTCGCGTCGATGTCGGGCGGCGACTCCTTCGCCAACGAAAAGAGCGTGACGATTCCCGCCGCGACCACCGCGAAGATCGAGTTCGTCGGCGCCGACGGCGCGACGACCGTCCTCAAGGACGGCCTCAAGCTCTCGGCCGGCGAGATCCTCGACGGCACTTTCCTCTCGCGCAAGGCGCTCGTCTCGTTCCTCGAGTCGACCATCGCCGACGCGAAGGCGAAGGGCGTGCTGTGGTCGATCCACCTCAAGGCGACGATGATGAAGGTCTCCGACCCGATCATCTTCGGCCACGCGGTGAAGGCGTTCTTCAAGCCCGTGTTCGAGAAGCACGCCGCCGCGCTCGCGAAGGCCGGCGTCGATGTCAACAACGGTTTCGGCGACCTCGTCGCGAAGATCGCGTCGCTGCCCGAGGCCGAGCGCGCCGCGATCGAAGCCGACATCAAGGCGGCCTACGCGAACGGCCCCGCGATCGCGATGGTCGACAGCGACAAGGGCATCACGAACCTCCATGTCCCGAGCGATGTGATCGTCGACGCGTCGATGCCCGCGATGATCCGCGAGGGCGGCAAGATGTGGGACGCCGCCGGCAAGACGCAGGACGCGATGGCCGTCATCCCCGACCGCTCGTACGCGGGCATCTACCAGAGCGTGGTCGACTTCTGCCGGAAGAACGGCGCGTTCGACCCAAAGACGATGGGCAGCGTGCCGAATGTCGGCCTGATGGCGCAGAAGGCCGAGGAGTACGGCTCGCACGACAAGACCTTCGAGGCGACGGCTTCCGGCACGATGCGCGTCGTCGACGCGTCGGGCACCGTGCTCATCGAGCACAAGGTCGAGGCCGGCGACATCTGGCGCGCCTGCCAGACCAAGGATCCCGCGATCCGCGACTGGGTGAAGCTCGCCGTGACGCGCGCGCGGCTTTCGAAGACGCCCGCGTGCTTCTGGCTCGACGAGAAGCGCCCGCACGACCGCGAGCTTCTCAAGAAGGTGCACGCGTATCTCAAGGACCACGACACGAACGGCCTCGAGATCTCCGTCAAGGCGCCCGCCGCGGCCTGCACCTATTCGTGCGAGCGACTCAAGCAGGGGCTCGACACGATCTCGGTGACCGGCAATGTGCTGCGCGACTACCTCACCGACCTCTTCCCGATCCTCGAGCTCGGGACGAGCGCGAAGATGCTCTCGATCGTGCCGCTCATGAACGGCGGCGGACTGTTCGAGACCGGCGCCGGCGGCAGCGCGCCGAAGCATGTGCAGCAGTTCGTCGCGGAGAGCTCGCTCCGCTGGGATTCGCTCGGCGAGTTCCAGGCGCTCGGCGCGAGCTTCGAGCATCTCGCCTCGACCGCGGGCCACGCGAAGGCGCAGGTCCTCGCCGATACGATCGACGACGCGATCGGCCGCTACCTCGTGAACAACAAGGGCCCCGCACGCAAGGTCGGCGACCTCGACAACCGCGGCAGCCACTTCTACCTCGCGATGTACTGGGCGGACGCGCTTGCCAAGCAGACGAAGGACGCGGGCCTCGCGAGGCTCTTCGCGCCGATCGCGGCCGAGATGACCTCGAACGAGGGCAAGATCGTCGGCGAGCTCAACGGCTCGCAGGGCAAGCCCGTCGACATCGGCGGCTACTACCACCCGTGCGAGAAGAAGGCCGCGACCGCCATGCGCCCGAGCGCGACGCTGAACGCGATCGTCTCGAACGCGGGCCGCGCGGTCGCGATGGCGTGAGTCTTCGGCCGTGTCCGCGGGATTCTGAGACCATCGCGCCGAACGCCGGGCCGCGTGCGGGCTGCGCTGTGGGCGCATCCATCGGATCGGGCTTGATCCGGCGCGGATTCGTGGGACAGTGTCCGTTCACATGCCTGTGCAATGTCCCCAGGTCCTGTTGCCGCTTGCGCTCTGCGCGCCGCTCGCGCTCGCGGGCTCTTCGCTCGCCCAGTCGGTCGCGCCGTTCACGAGCGAGCACTCCGCGCGCGGCGTGGTCTACAACATGACCTTCGGGCCGCCGATCACGGCGCCGCAGGATGGCTACGGCATGGCGGTCGCCGACCTCGACGGCGACGACGACCTCGACCTCGTGCTGCTCGGCCGCCCCGATGGCCTCGTCGGCCTGTACGCGAACAACGGCGGCGGGGTGTTCACGAACCGCAGCTCGACAAGCGGCATCGCGGCGTCGCCCTCTGGCGCGGGCATCGCGGCGTTCGACTACGACCGCGACGGCGATCTCGACCTCTTCATCGCGCAGAAGCACCACCCGTCGAGGCTCTACCGGAACGAGGGAGGGCTCGTGTTCGCCGATGTCTCAACGGCGGCGGGCTTCGGCTTCACGGTTCCGGCGACGGGCGCGAGCGTCGCGGACTTCGACGGCGACGGCTTCCTCGATCTCTCCCTCTGCACCTACTCCGCCATCGAGCCGAACCGGCTGCTGCGCAACAAGGGCGATGGAACCTTCGAGGATGTCGCGGCCGCGCTCGGCGTCGCCTCCACGGGGCTCAGCTACCAGTCGGTCTGGGGCGACCACGACCGCGACTCGTGGCCGGACCTCTGCGTGAGCAACGACCGCGGCTTTGCGAACGTGCCGAACAAACTTTGGCGCAACGCAGGGGGGACCTTCGTCGATGTCTCCGCGGCGACGGGCATGGATGTGTCGCTCTGCTCGATGGGCGTCGCCTGCGGCGACCTCACCGGCGATGGGCGGCCCGACTACTACTTCACCAACCTGCCCGACCCGCAGCCACCGCTCTTGGGCGTGAATCCGCTGCTTCTCAGCGCGGCCAAGGGCCCGTTCACGCGCGGCGAGGCGGAGTGGGGCGTGTCGAACCTGAAGATGAGCTGGGGCGCGATCTTCTGGGATTTCGACAACGACCGCGATCTCGATCTCTATGTGAACAACGAGTTCCAGCCGAACGCGCTCTATCGCAATCCCGGTGCGCCGCCGATGACGGACATCGCGGCTGCGGCAGCCGTCGCAGGCACGGCGAACCTCTCGTTCGCGTCGGCGATCGGCGACCTCGACCGCGACGGCGACCTCGATCTCCTCCTCAACAACTACGGCGGCCCCGTGCGCCTCCTGATGAACCAGGAGGGCGCCCAGCGCAACTGGCTGCGTCTGCGCGTGGCCGGCGGTGGGCGCATGCGCGACGCGATCGGCGCGTCGGCCACGCTCGTCGCGCGCGGCGCCAAGGGGCAGTCGCTGCCGCCGCAGTGGCGCGAAGTCCTCTGCGGCGGCAACTCGTTCCTCGCCCAGCACGAGACGACGCTGCACTTCGGTCTCGGCAACGCGACTGGCGTCGCCTCGGTCGAGGTGCGCTGGCCGGC
>CAIXEV010000467.1 GCA_903918555.1 uncultured bacterium
CTCGTCCTCGAAGCGCTTCGAGAGCTCCTCGATCGCGCCGTCGCCGAACTCGCGGTACACGACTTCCTCGGGAAGCTTCGGGCCCGACGCGTTCGCGCTCAGGATGTCGCGCAGCGCAGAGTTGTACTGCGGGCGGCCGACCTGGTCGCGGTTCATGCGCGCGAGCGCCTCCTCGGCCTTCACCGCGGCGTCGACGAGCATCTTCGCCTTCGCGGGGTCGCCGAGTCCGGGGAAGTTCTCCTTGAGCGCACCGGTGGTGGCGAGCACGCGCACCGACTCGAGTCCGCCCTCGACGAGCGGCTCCCAGCCGCCCGAGCTGATGTGATCGTTGGCCGCCGTGTTGAGCGCGCTCGTCAGCATCCCCTTCGAGATGCCGTCGAGCGCCTCCTTCCAGTCGTCGGCGAACGCCTCGTTGAAATCGGGGAAGGGCTTGCCCGGCTCGACGCGTTCGGCGTAGGTCTTGCGGAGCCGCCACAGCTCGCGCGGCGCGTACTGCGCGAGCAGCACGATGCGCTTGTTCACGATGTCGAGCATCGAGTCGTAGCGGCGGAACGCGGCGGCATCGCCCGATTCCTCGAAGAGCGTGCGCAGGCGGTAGAGGATCTCCTGCGCGACGATCCAGTCGCCGTCCTCGGCGGCCTTCGCCTCGGTCACCTCGGACGCCTTCACGAGCTCGACGATCTCGGGGATCTTGAGCGCCTCGGTCCAGTTGTCGGAGAGCGTCTGGAGACGCACGGCGTCGGTGAGCGCCTTGGTGATCTCCTTCTTGGCGAAATTGTCCTTGAGGTCCGCGAGCGCCTTGGCGCGGTCCGCGTCGCGCGTCTTCGCGCCTTCGTCGGCGTGCTGGGCCCGAATGGCGATCAGCTCGCGGAGCTGCTTCGCCTGGATCGCCGCGAACGAGTCGGGCACCTTCGCAAGCGCCGCCTCGACGCCGTTGAGGTCGCCGCCCTTCGCGGCCGCCCACACGCCGTCCGACCAGCGCCCGACCTCGGCGGGGCCGCCGGCGCGCTCGGCGCTGGCGGGAACCACGGCCGCAAACGCGGCCTGTCCGCCCACTCCGATTGCGAGCGACGCAAGCACGGAGCCAACCGTGCGTACAAAGGAGGGCGCGCGATTGTGGCTGCGGCGATCGAGTGAGGTGTGCTGGAGCATGTCGTTCATCCGCCGGAGGGTTTCCGGCTCTGGAGGGCGCTTCGTTCGGCAGGATCGGTCAGACGGCGGGTGCCGTGCGGACGGTCTTGCTTCGGAGAGGTCGACGCATTCCCGAATGGGGTTGAAAGTGTCTCAGAATTGACCTTGGAGAGGAGTCACTTCTGTACCGTTTCTATCGGTCGCGGGTTCAGATGCCGACAGAAGTGTTGAGATTTCGATGACGACACCCCGTCCCGAGGATCACCCTCCGAGCGCACCTGAGGATCGGATCGATCTCTTGGCGGATGCACCTGCGCCGCCCAAGCGGGAAGTGCCCGTTCGACCCAAGGAGCTCGACCTCCCGCGCCCCGAGTCCGTGGAACCGCCGCCGACGCCCGCCGCGCAGCCGCAGCACCCCGCCGCGCCGCAGCAGCCCCCCGCAGCAGCCAGCGCGAAGCGGGCCGAGGCGACAGCCGACGGGCCCGTCCTCTGCCCCCGCTGCAAGTACGACCTCCGCGGCCGGCCGGGCGGCGCGCGATGCCCCGAATGCGGGACCGTGATCCAAGCGCGCGTGCGCCTCGCGCTTCGCCCCGGCGAACGGCGCGGCGCCCGCGATTCGCTCTTCGACGCCTGGCAGCGTCTCGCGGGCACCAGCCTCGCTTCCATCGTCCTCGCCTCGCCGCTTGTCTACGCGATCCCGATGGGCGTCGTGATCGCGACCTGCGTGGGCTTCGGCCCGGCCTTCCGCATGGTGTCGCTTCGTGCGTTCGATCAACTGCCGGGCCCCCTGCGCGAGCCCGAGGCCCGCTCGCTCGGCCTGTGGCGCAAGCTCGAGCGGATCCAGGTCTCGATCGCGGCGCTCATCACGGTCGGCGGACTCCTCTCGACCGTCGGCATCGTGGGGCCGTGGGCGCTCCCGCTCTATTGCCTTGCGCTCACGGTGTGGTGGGCGCTCGCGTCGACGACGATGATGCTGCAGCTGCGCGTGGGCGACCGCCTC
>CAIXEV010000468.1 GCA_903918555.1 uncultured bacterium
CGGGCGTGATGGGCGCCACTGGTCGAGGCACACACGAGCACCAGGGGCTCAAGGGCACGCAGATCGACTACATCACGGGCACCCTCGGCAAGGCGCTCGGCGGCGGCGCGGGCGGCTACATCGCCGGCTCGCGCAAGGCGATCGACCTCCTGATCCAGCGCGGTCGTCCCACGCTCTTCTCGAACGCGCTTCCGTGCACCATCGCGTGCAGCGCCGACAAGGCGATCGAGGTCCTGATGCGCGAGCCGCAGCGCGTGGCGAAGCTGCGCGCGAATGTCGACGCCGCGCGCGCCGGGATCCGCGAGGCGGGCTTCGAGGTCCTCGACAGCCCGACCGCGATCTGCCCGATCATCGTCCACGACACAGCCAAGGCGATCGCCATGTCGAAGCGCCTGCTCGAACTCGGCGTCTTCGTGATCGGCTTCGGTTTCCCCGTCGTTCCCGAGGGCCACGCGCGCCTGCGCGTCCAGATCTCGGCCGCCCACGAGCCCGCGCACATCAAGCAGCTCGCCGACGGCCTGAAGGTGCTCCGCCGCGAGTTCAAGTGACCCGTCGGCCGCGCGGCCGGCGCGGGGACAGGGCAAATGTTCTCGATTCGTCAGGACTCATCACGGCTTTTGTGAATCCGCGCCTTGGCGGGTTGCCAGCGGCGATCCATGTGCGACCCTGCGCGCATGATCTCCGATGCAGGAAGCTTGGAAGGTTCATCCAGCCTGTTGTTTCCCCGCCCTCGCAGCGCGTGGTTGCGCCCGCTCGCGGAGGCGCCGCTTCGTCTGGTCGAGCATGCGCTCGGCCTCGCGGAGATCGCCGCGATCGTGTCGCGCGTCGAGCATGGCGTTCGAACGAAGTCGCTCGCCGACCGCATCGTCGCGGAAACCGGCATCACGACGCAGATGAGCGACGAGGATCGCGCGAGGATTCCGCGGACTGGCGCGGGGATCGTCTGCTGCAACCATCCGTTCGGCGGCGCCGACAGCGTCGCGCTGCTCACGACGCTGCTCTCGATCCGTCCCGATGTGAAGTTCCTCGCGAACTCGATGCTCGAGCGCATCCCGTTCCTTGCGCCGAACCTCATCTTCGTCGATCCGTTCGGTGGTCGCGACGCGGCGCGGCGCAACGCCTCGGCGCTGCGACAGGCGATCGAGTGGCTTCGGGGCGGGCATCTGATCGCGGCGTTTCCTGCCGGCGAAGTGAGCGCGGTGCGCTGGGGGCGGTGGACGCCCACGGATCCGCCGTGGTCGACGATTCCCGCGCGCCTTGCGTTGCAGTCGCGCGCGAAGCTGATCCCCGCGTGGATCGAGGGCGCGAACGGCAGGCTCTTCCAGGCCGCCGGGCTCGTGCACCCGCGCCTGCGCACGGCGCTCATCCCGCGCGAGTTCGTCGCGCGGCAGGGGTGCGCGGTTGAGCTTCGGATTGGCCGGCCGATTCCAACCGAGGGCACGGACCTCGACTCCGAGTCGCTGACCAGGCTCGTGCGCGGACGCGCGGAGCTCTTGCGGCGCTCGGCGCCGGTCGCCCGCGCGGTCCGGCCGCTCGGTCCGGTCGCGGAGCCCGCCGCGACCCGCGAGCAGCTTGCTGCGGAGATCGACGCGCTGCCGTCCGATCGCCTTCTCTACCGCGACGGCGCGCATGCGGTGTACGCGGTGGCGGCGCGCGACATCCCGCTCGGTCTCCTTGAGATCGGTCGGCTCCGCGAGATCGTGTTCCGCGCCGTCGGCGAGGGAAGCGGCAAGCCGCGCGACCTCGACGCCTTCGACGACACCTACTGGCACATCGTCGTCTGGAACGCGGAGCGGCTCGAGATCGTCGGCGCGTACCGCGCGGGCGTGGTGCGCGAGGTCGCGGCCAAGCGGGGTGTCGACGGCCTGTACACGAGCACGCTCTTCCGGTTCTCGCCCGACCTCCTTCCGAAGCTCGACGACGCGGTCGAGCTCGGCCGCGCGATCGTGGCGCCCGACTACCAGCGGCAGGCGCTGCCGCTCTCGCAGCTGTGGCGGGGCATCGCGGTGTTCATGTTCCGGCGCGGGCTCATGCGGATGTTCGGCCCCGTGAGCATCTCGAACGAGTACGCGTCGCAGTCGAAGGAACTGATGATGGAGTTCCTCGAGCGCCATCGACTCGATCGCGAGCTGTCCGGGCGCGTGTCGGCGCGCAATCCGCCGGCGCGACGGGCGGTCGGCGGGTTCACCGAGCGCGAGGCGTCGAGGCTGACGCGGGATCTCCCCGAGGTGGAGCGGATGATCGAGGAGATCGAGCGGGGGCAGCGCGCGGTGCCCGTGTTGCTGCGCCACTACCTCAGGCTCAATGCGCATGTCCTCGGATTCAATGTCGACCATGACTTCGGCGACGCGATCGACGCCCTCATGATCGTGGACCTGCGCGACATCGACGACCGCATCATCCGCCACTACGCCGGCGACGCGGGGATCTCGCTGGTCGCGGCGTGGCGCGCGATGCGCTGACCGCTCACCGCACGCTGATCGTCGGCTGGATGTACTTGCCCTGGAACGAGAGCGTCGACACCCGCGCGGCGATGTTGCGCGCGATGAAGTCGAGCTCGCTTCCGAGGCGCGCGTCGTTCCAGTTGGCAAGCGGCGTGCCACGGTCGCTGTTCACGCGCAGCGCGGTGCGCAGCGCGAGCGCGCCGAGGAACTCGAGCCCCATCGTCTGCGCCATGATCTCGGCGCCGCCCTTGCCGAAGAGGTCGTGCTCGCGGCCGGTGTCGTCGATGAACGAGCTCATGTTCTCGACGACGCCGATGACCGGCACGCCGAGCTGCTCGAACATCCTCGCGGCGCGGCGCGCGTCGTCCTGCGCGACCTGCTGCGGCGTGCACACGATGACGGCGCCCGAGAGCGGCAGGAGCTGCGACAGCGTCAGCGGCACATCGCCCGTGCCCGGCGGAAGGTCGACGATCAGGTAGTCGAGCTCGCCCCACTCGGTCTGGGTCGCGAGCTGCTTGAAGGCGCCGTGCGCCATGGGCCCGCGCCAGATGAGCGGCTTGTCGGGGTCGACGAGCTTGCCGATCGTCATCGCCTTGATGCCGTGCACCTCGAAGGGGAGCAGCATGTTGCCGCGCGCCTGCGTGGCCTCGTCCTCGAGGCCGAGCATGGTCGGGGCGCTCGGGCCGTAGATGTCGCCGTCGAGGAGGCCGGTCTTCGCGCCCATGCGCGCAAGCGCGACCGCGAGGTTGAGCGCGATCGTCGACTTGCCGACGCCGCCCTTGCCAGCGCCGACCGCGATCACCTGGCGGACGCCGGGCAGCGGGTTCGCGCCGTCCTTGGTCCGCTCGTTGGCGCGACGGACATCGGCGGTGAAGGTGACATCGACGCCCGAGTGGGGCGCACCGAGTTCCTGCGCCTTCGCGGCGATGGCGGCCTCGATGTCCCCGCGGATCTTGTCCTTCATTGGGCAGGCCGGGGTGGTGAGCTCGATGGTGACAGCCACGCGGTCGCCCTCGACGGTGGTCGCCTTGACCATTCCAAGGGTCACAAGGTCCTTGCGAATGTCCGGGTCGAGGACGGTTCGGAGGGCGGCGGTGACATCGGCGGGGGTCAGGGGCATCGGAAGGGCTCCAGAAGGCCTCGGAAGCGCTTGGGGCGCGTCTGAGGGCGTGCGAGGGGTAGGGATGGTAGCGGGAAGCGCGGCGCGCCCTCCGCCTTCTGGCGGCTTCGGGCGCAATCTTCTGCATCCCCGCTGCGTTTCGCCGACAAAGAACGAGCGCTTCGCGCGTCTTTGCACCCTCATCGGGAACCGACCATGCTGATCCACTCCCCAACTGCGGTCACGGCTGTGCTCGCCGCCTCGCTCTTCACCGTTCCTGTCGTGGCCTTTCCTGTCGTGGCCTTTCCTGTCTTGCGGCCGCACCTCGACCCGCCGGCCGATCCGGCCGCGCCGCCGGCCCAGAAGGAGGACGCCCAGCATGAGGATGATGTCCTCCGCGGCCCGAAGGTCCCGCCCAAGGGGATCGAGTCGAACCGCCAGTTCACGGGCGGCAAGGCCGGACAGCGGCCCGCGGCGCCCGGCGGCTCGCGCCCGACCATCGAGCAGAACGCGTTCTTCGTGGCCATCGACTCGATGAAGTTCGAAGGCGACCTCAAGAAGTCGGTCGAAGACGCCCGAACCGAGTTCGTCGAGCGCGTGAAGGCGTGGGACAAGTCGGCGGGCGAGCAGCGCAAGAAGCTCTTCGAGGAGCGCAAGAACGCGCCGTCGAACGAGCCGCCGTCCGAGGAGTTCAAGAAGAGGATGGCCGCGATCGAGACGAGCCGCCCGAAGCTCGGCGAGCTTCAGCAGCGCGTCTTCGGGATGCTGTCGGAAGAGCAGGGCGCGAAGCTCAAGGACGCCTACGCAGCCGAGCTGAAGCGCGTGCGCGACGAGATCGCGCGCAAGACCGAGGCCGAGCGGAAGAAGCAGGAGGCGAATCGCAGGCCTTCTGCGCGGCCGGCCGCTGCTCCGACGGACACGAAGCCAGCGCCTGCGGACAAGCCTGCCGACGCGCCGCCCGCCGACGCGCCGATGCAGCCGAAGCGCTGAGCGCGGCACGAACCAGCAACACAACCGTTCCAGCAACACAACCGTTCCAGCAACACAACGGCCCCCGTTTGCGCGGGGGCCGTTCTCATTCGTTGCGTGGCGTGCGTGGCTGCGCGTCTTGCGATCAGCCGCCGCCGAAGACGCGCACATC
>CAIXEV010000469.1 GCA_903918555.1 uncultured bacterium
AAGTACGGCGTCGGCACCATCATGCGCACGAACGCGTTCGCGCGGTTCCTGCTCGAGGCGACGAAGCGCGCGAAGCGGTTCGCGCTGCTCCACCCGCTCGCGGCGCATACCGCGCCCGTGTCGCCCGACCTCGATGTCTTCCGGAAGAGCGCCGAGCGCATCCCGGGCTCGTCGTTCATCGATCACACGCAGCTGCTCGCGGTCATGCGCGCCGCGAAGTCGCCGTCGGAGATCGCGCTCATGCAGCGCGCGGCCGACATCACCGCGAAGGGCTACGACGCGGTGCTGCGCGGCCTCAAGCCCGGCATCACCGAGTTCGATGTGCAGGAGCTCGCCGAGCACGGCTACCGCACGAACGGCGCGCGCAAGCCCGCGTACGGCACGATCGCGGGCGGCGCCTTCAACGCGACGGTGCTCCACTACCACGCGAACCGCGAGCCGCTGAAGGACGGCGATGTGATCCTCATCGACTCGGGCGCTGAGTACATGGGCTATGCGTGCGATGTGACGCGCACCTTCCCCGTGAACGGAAAGTTCTCGCCGCGCCAGCGCGAGATCTACCAGATCGTGCTCGACGCGCAGCTCGCGGCGATCGCCGCGACCAAGGCGGGCACGACCTTCGCCGCGATCGACAAGGCCGCGCGCGATGTCATCACGAAGGCGGGCTACGGCGACGCGTACTTCCACGGCACGGGGCACCACCTCGGCCTCGAGGTGCACGACATCACGCCCGAAGGCCCGGTCCCTGAGAACGCGGTCATCACCATCGAGCCCGGCATCTATCTGCCGAACGAGAACCTCGGCATCCGCATCGAGGACGACAGCCTCGTCACCAGGAAGGCCGGCGGCGTGAATCTCACCGCCGCGATCCCGAAGACGGTCGCCGAGATCGAGCGCGCGATGCGCGGTTGAACGCGCGACGCATTGACAAAACCCTGACCCAACCTTGACGCGCCGCACGGGCGCCGTGCCGATAGTGTCGGCGATGCAAGGACGCATCCAACCCGAACCCGCGATGCCCGCGCCTCTTGGTCGCGCGCTCGTGCTCACCGGTTCGGTCGGATCAGGACACACGCGAGCCGCGCAGGCCATCGTCGAGGCGATGCTGCGCGCGAACCACGCCGAAGACGCCGAGGTCGTCGATGTCCTCTGTCACGCGTGGCCCGTGTTCCGCACGCTCTATCGCGACGCCTACATCTCGATGATCGAGCGCGCGCCCGGGCTCGTCGGATGGCTGTATCGCTCGAGCGACACGACCGAAGGCGGATCCACGCGCCGATCGATCCAGCGGGCCGCGCTCGCGCGCATGCGAGGCATCATCGCATCGGAGCGCCCGGACACCGTCGTCTGCACGCACTTCCTCGCGGCCGAGCTCCTCAACGGGATGGTGGCGCGCGGTGAATGGCGCGGCTTGTTCGCGGTGGTCGTCACCGATCTCGACGCCCACGGACTCTGGGCTGCATGCCCGCGTGCCGACCGCTGGTTCGTCGCGCTTCCCGAGACGGCGGAGATCCTCGTGGGCAAGGGCGTTCCGCGCGAACGCATCGTCGTCTCGGGAATCCCGATCATGGGCGCCTTCTCCGCGCCGCAATCTCCGCGGGCAGAGATCCGCGCGCGAATCGGGCTGCCCGCCGAGCATCCGATGATCCTCGTGTCGGGCGGCGGCGTCGGCGTGTCGAGGCTCGAGCAGACGCTCGAAGCGCTGCTCGGACTCGACATGGACTGCGGCATCGCGATGGTCTGTGGAAAAAACGACGCGCTCCGCGCTCGAGCGCAGTCGGTCGTGGATCGCTTCGGCGCGGGCGCCCGCGCCCGCTGCGCGGTGATCGGCTTCACCGACCGCATGCACGAGCTCATGCATGCGGCGGACCTCTCGGTGGGAAAGCCGGGCGGACTCACCTCGAGCGAAGCGTTGGCGATGGGCCTCCCGATGGCCGTGCTCAATCCAGTTCCGGGCCAGGAGGAGCGCAACAGCGATCACCTTCTCGAGTGGGGCGTGGCGATCCGCCTCAACTCGCCCGAGAGCATCCGCTGGCGTGTCGCGACGCTGCTTTCCGACGGCCCGCGGCTCGCCGCGATGCGCGAGGCGGCGCGCAACCGGGCACGACCGTTTGCGGCCGACACGATCGTCGACTCGCTGCGGAGGATGCGGCTCGGCGAAGGCGAGGCGCCGGCGCCGCTCCCGTTCAATCTGGAAAAAACTCGTGCACCACGAGCAGGAAGAGCGACCACACCACGGGTGACGCGCTGATCACGATCGCGGCGCCCGCGAGGAAGCTGCCGGCCTTCCGCCGCAGCCGCGCGAGGATCTCGCACGCCACGATCACCCACATCATGAGCGCGAACTTGAACGCGATGGCGCCGTGCATGCCCCATGCGTCGATGACGGCCGCGGCGACGGGATTCACCTCGATGCCGCCACGGCCGAGGATCTTCCAGGTGAGCATGATGTCGAGGCTCGAGACGAAGATGATCCAGACATACGCGTTCTGGAAGTGCATCTCGGGGCTGTGCGCGAAGCCGAGCGGATCGCGGCGAAACGGCGCGCCGCATTCGGGGCAGATCTCGGGGCGCTTCACGGCGTGCGTGTCCATCGCGTAGCCGCACTTCACGCACTTTCCGTACTTCTCGCGGCGGCGGTGACGGATCGCCAGCGGGAACGCGACCACCGCCCACGCGAGGCTCGACCAGAAGACGATATTGCCGAGAACGCCAAGCCAGAGCGGCTGGTGCGGCACGAACAGCAGCTGGCCGTTCACGAGCCCGAGGTTCAAGTTGTCGTGAAGCTCGGGCATGAGCTCGTGGCCCACGGCGTTGTCGTCGGCGAGGTACCACGCCTCGCCGCGGAACGCGCGAAACGGCCAGCCGACGAGCGCCGTGTCGATGCGCGCGAAGCGTGTCTCGTCGCCTGTGGCCGGCGAGACCACCACATAGGCCGGCGGGATTCGCTCCAGCATCTCGATCTTGTGCTCGAGGCGCATCTCCATCAGTTCGCCGACGGGCCAGCTCGACCCGATCTCGCCGCGCAGCGCGACATAGCGGTCGGAGAGGATGCCGCGATGCACCTCGATGGACGGCGTGCTTGCCGCGGCGCGCGCGATGTTCAGTCCAAAGCCCTCTTCGTCGTTCTTCAATTCCGACGGCCGGCCGAGCCACTGCACCGTGGGATCGCCCCAACCGACCGATCCGCGCGACGCGAGCACGATCGGCAGACCCCACGCGACGAAGAGGGTGATGACAACGCCGCCCACCAGGAACGGAAGCAGCTTCCGCAGCCTTCGAAGCGCGGTCTTCATCCATGCACTATCGCATGGACGATGCGGGATTGCCAAGCCGAAATGCCCCGCCCGACGCACGCATCGTGCGAGGGCGGGGCATGATCGGAATCAACGGAACGATCGGCCGCGGCTCAGCGGCGGCGGCGGCCGACGATGGCGGCGAGACCAACCAGCGCGAACGCGCCTGGGGCTGGAACACCGATCGCGGACCCGATCGAGCCAACATCGCCGGACGACGCGCGGGTGACCTGGGTGCCGATCGACCCAACGGTGCTCACGAGGCCGTTGTACGACGGATCGATGCTTCCAGCGAGGTCGTAGCCCCAGAAGAAGCTCGAGCCCGAGGTGGCGGCTCCGAAGGTCACTTGCGTCACGAGCGCATTCGAGGTGTTGTAGAGACCGACGCCGTCGCCACCGGACGAAAGGCCGACGCCGGAACCGGAGTAGAAGCCGACCTGCACTCCGGTCAGACCGCCCCAGAAGGTGC
>CAIXEV010000470.1 GCA_903918555.1 uncultured bacterium
CCTCCACCAGACGCTCGGCGTCCGGCCTCGCGCCGTCGCGTGGGACGGAGCGGGTCGGCTTCCCGCCTTCCTGACCGCTCGATATCGGTTCGCGCTCATTGATCTCGAAGGGCGGCAGCTCCTGCTGATGGTCGACGAAGCGCCCGACCCCGATCCACCCGCGACCATCCGCAAGCACCTCGAGCAGGTGAGGGCGAAGTGGGGCGGTCCGATCGTCTATGTGCGCGAGCAGGTCACCGCCTACAACCGCAAGCGGCTGATCGAGCAGCGGATTCCGTTCATCGTTCCGGGCAACCAGATGTACCTGCCCGAACTCGGCCTCGACCTGCGGGAGCACTTCCGCGCGCCCGCGCCGGCGAAGAGAAAGTTGCGCCCTGCGACGCAGGCAGTGCTGATCTTCGCGCTGCTCAACGGGAACGAAGACGGCGCGACGGCGTCCGCGCTTGCCCCGGCGCTTGGCTACACGACGATGACCTTGAGCCGGGCGTTCGACGAGCTGGAGTCCGTCGAGTTGGCCACGACCGAAGCGTCGGGACGCGAGCGGGTGCTCCGCTTCCGCACCAGTCGACGGGAGACTTGGGAGCGGGCGCAGCCGTGGTTGATCGACCCGGTCAAGTCGCGTCACTTCGTCGCGATGCTGCCCGACGGACTGCGGGCGGGCCAGGATGCACTCGCGCGCTTCAGCATGATCGCGGAGCCACGACTCCCTGTGACCGCGATCGGCCACAAGGAGTGGCTCGCGTTCGCTCGGGAACACCCCGAGGCCGCGCTGCCCGACCGCGAGTCCGCGAAGGCTGAAGTCGAAGTGTGGAAGTACGAGCCACGGGCACACGAGAGGCCTGGCGTGGTAGACCCGCTCTCTCTCTACCTCTCGGTCAAGGGACCCGCGGACGAGCGCGTCGAGCAGGCGCTCGATGCACTGATGGAGCAGGTGCGATGGTGAAGGGACTCGAGAGGTTTCGCGAGCACTTCGCAGCGTTCGCCGATCGCTACCTGATCATCGGCGGCACCGCGTGCGACCTCGCATTGACGGCGGCGGGTCTCGAGTTCCGAGCCACCAAGGACATCGACATCGTGCTCTGTCTCGAAACAGTCGACGCCGAGTTCGGCCGGGCTTTCTGGTCGTTCGTCACGGCCGGGAGATACGAATCGCTCGAGGCGCCCGCGGACGAGCGAAAGTTTTACCGCTTCACCAAGCCCACGGTCGATGGCTACCCCGTGATGATCGAGTTGTTCTCCCGCGTGCCGGACATGCTCGGCACCGAGATCAACGGCCACCTCACGCCGATCCCGATGAGCGAGGACCTGTCGAGCTTGTCGGCGATCTTGCTGGACAGCGACTACTACGGCTGGGCGCGCGCTGGTCGGACGGCGATCGAAGGGCTTCCCGTTGTTCGTCCCGAACACATGATCCCGCTCAAGGCGAAGGCATGGCTCGACCTCACCGCGCGGGCCGCCGACGGACAGCGCATCGATCGCAAGGACATTCGGAAGCATCGGAACGATGTCTTCCGCCTCTACGCGATCGTCGACCCCGAGTACCGGCCTCAGCCTGTCGCGTCGGTTCGCTCCGATATGAAACTGTTCATCGAGCGAATGCGGACAGAGGATGTCGATCTGAAGGCGGCGGGACTTGGCGGAGCATCGCTCGAGACGGTGCTTGACGCGCTGTCGCGGATGCACGCATCGCCGACTGTGTGATGGTCTGGCCCCGAATCTCGGGGCGCTGGACCAGAGATCGGGGCAGGTCACATCACTTTGGGTGATGGCGGCCTCGAACGCACGCCAGAGCGGTTCGATCGCCACCGCAGTCCGACGCCAACCCCGCAGTCTTGTCGCCGATCGCGCGTGCGTGATCGCCATCACCAGAGGTGATGCCACACGACACGCTTCTCGAAGTCCTTACCAAACCGCTCGCGCTTCGCGCTCGTGGACCTGTGACCCAGCGCATCGGGCAGGTCCGAAATGCCCTGCCCGCGGAAAAACAGGCGGTGGGATGGACTCCGCTCGCAAGTACTGTATGATTTAACCGACAGTTGTTCTGAGCACGCCATGGACGTTTCCGCAGTCGAACAGGCCCTTTCAAGGCTGGGAGAGCGCTTCTCGTACCACACCGAGGTCGAGTTGCTGCTCGTTGGCGGTGCTGCGGGCATGCTGACTGGGCTGCTGCCACCTCTGCGAACAACCATTGACTGCGATGTGATGGCGTCTGTGCCCGAAGACGCAATGGGCGCCGTCGAGCATGCCGCAGCCGAGGTCGCCGCTGAACTGGGTCTTGCCGAGGCCTGGCTGAACAGCGATGTGCAGCTCCGTCGAGATGCGCTTCCTGACGGCTGGGAGATACGGCGCATCCTGATCGGGAATTGGGGCCAGCTCCGCGTGTTCGCCGTCAGCCGCATCGACCTCATCGCCATGAAGGTGCTTGCAGGGCGGGCGCAGGACCTCGAAGACATCCGCTCGATGAGGCCGCGCCGTGATGATGTCGAGTTTGTAGGTCGGTACTTGGACGGCCTGCCAGCCAAAGGGACAGCGCCCGAGCAGATCGCCGAAGCGAGGGAACTGCTGGAGACACTCGAC
>CAIXEV010000471.1 GCA_903918555.1 uncultured bacterium
GATGTGCGCGAATGACGCGGGGCGGGGCGAAGCCGCTGGCATCCGAGGGCGATCCTTCGTGTTCCCGACAACCCAATGCTCGACCGCGCGGCAACACGCGCCTGGTGGAACGCGCGGTCACACAGGCGGTCAGCGGAACCTCGGCTGTGCGAATGAGAACGACTGTCGCTGCGCCTCGGCCGTGGTCTCCGCGCGTTCGCGCCATCGCGAGATCTTCGCCCGCGCCGCCTCCGCGAGCGCGGCGGGCGCATCACGCTCGATGAGCGCGGCGATCGGCTCCGACAGCGCCGCCGAGGACGCGTGCCACCGGTCGAGGGCCTTCATCAGCCGCTCGGTCTCATCAGGCGCGGCCGACATTGAGGTGCCGAACTCGAACCAGAAGCGGATCACGGCAGCGAGCGCCTGCCGCTGCCGCTCTTCGCGCTCGGCCTTCTGCGACTCCGCGAGCTCGGCGGCCTGCGCCGAGGCCTGCGAAAGCGTCTCATCGGCCGCAGCGAGTTCCGCCGCAAGCGCGACGAGCGTCGCGGGGTCCCACGGATCGCTCGCAAGCGGGCCGAACATCGCCTCGAGCACGGACCGCCTCGCCAGTTCTCCACGTTCGCCCGACGCGCCTTCCCGGAAACGCTGCATCGCGAGCAGGCTCGATTCCACGATGCGGCGTTCAACGCCCGCCTGAGGCCTGCGGAGCGACTCCCGCTCGGCGCGCAACGCCTGACGCTCCTGCGGCGTCGCAGCGGTCCGCATCCGCTCGAAGAGCTGCGTCGACTCGGGAACGACGCGCCGCGCGATCCGGCGACGCTCGTTGAAGAGGCTCCCGAGATTCGGCAGCGTCTCGGATGCGAGTTCGCGAAGCCGCGCCCGCTCGTCGACATCCGCACACTCCTCGGCGAAGCGCCACAGAATGGGTCGTACATCGCAGTCGCCTGCGCCTGCAAGCAATGGCGCGCACTGCTGCCCGAGAATCGAGCGCCGATGCTCGGCGAGCGTGCTCGAGACGAGGAAGACGTCGTCTTCCCCAAGTCCCTGCTTCACGAGCGCCTCGGACAGCAGCTGCGCCTCACGGGCGAGCATCCGGTCTGCGAGCACTTCGCGATCGCGAAACGCAGCGGCGCGGGCGTCGGCCGAGGCGCTCGGACGGGCGCCATCCGCTTCTCCGAGTGCGGCACCGAGTCGTGCCTCGATCTCGCGAAGCTGCGTGCCGAACTCGGCATCGATCGCCTCGCCGATCTCCGTGACCTTCGCCGCGACCGCCGCACTCGCCGCGTCGGGCCAACGGTGCATCCACCCGCAGACTGCGGCATCTTCGCGCGTGATGCGAGGTGGATAGCCGCGCGTCCACGCCGCCTTCGAAGGACGCGACGACTGCGGCGACGGACTGAAACGACGGTCGGACGCGGCCCGAGGCGCCACCCCTGTCGCGGCAAGATCGGCGAGCGCAGGAAGCGCGGGGCCGAGAGCGATGCCCGCCGAAAGCAACGCCAGGCACAGAGCGAATCGACTGAACCCGAACGGGCGCTCGCGGCAGGCCGCATCGACTCTCGCGAGCACCGTCGCGCGGCGGCTACCCCGCGACACCGACATCTCCCGGACACTTGATGCCATCGATCGGCAATCCGAGGCTCTCGCAGAACTTCTCGCCCGACGGGAACTCGTCCAACTCACACTCTCCCGGGAACGGCCCGCAAAGCGGCACCCACCATCTGCACGGAGCCTCATGGTCGCGCGGGAACTCCGTTCCCGGCGCATATCCACGCGTGTAGGGAAGCGCCGTGCGCCAGCTTGCGTCCACGATGAACCAAGGACAGCACCACTCGATTCCGTCCGGCGTCGGCTGCTGAGGGCAGCAGACCTCCGGAACCTCAGCGCCGATCCAGGATGCGCAGCAGGAGTCGAGCGTGATCAGGTTCATGCAACCCGGCTGGATCTCGGTGCCAACTTCAGGGGTGAGCGGCGCAGGCCCGGGCGCAGGCGGCGCGATCGCGGTCGTCCCGCTCGCCTCCCGCGCGTGGCCGTCGATGGCGAGCGCTGCAATCGCGGCAGCGCACATCGCCACGGCCACGGTCCCCGATCTGGCTTCACGAGTTCCCATCGCGCACTCCTTTCAACGACTTCTCCGGCGTTCGCCGAGGTCTCGATCAACAAGCCGCAGCTGCGGCGCGGATCCATCGCATCGGAAACGTACCCCGTCCAGCGTCCCGTGCAATGTCAACGCGCCAACTTTCGCCGCCTTCCACGCGATCGGTACCTAGGTTCTGTCTGACGGATCCCCGAAGACCAAAGATTCGCGCGGCGCCCGGATGGCAAGGAGGCGAGACGAGGCTGTATCCCATGATCCATGGACGCGATACAGCGTGTCGAAGCCGACGCGGCCAGCCGGGATGCC
>CAIXEV010000472.1 GCA_903918555.1 uncultured bacterium
ACCAGCGAGACCTCGTCAACGGTTTTTTGCGAATAGAGAAAAATATTGCAGGCCCGACGCGAGATCGGCGCGAAGTTCAAGGAATCCGACCTGCCCCCGAAGTCTGATCCATCCGCTAGGAGAGTCGTGGCCGCCCTGGTCTTCGCTTGGAATTGATGCCACTCGAACTGCGAGGGAATCCGTCCTTCAACGGCCCGGGCCGGCGCCTGCGCCCGGCGCGGCTTCGCCCGCCTGAAGCGCGTGCATCGCTGCCTCGCACGCGCGCGGGTTCGGCAGATACCAGCGCGACTCGGTCCGGTCGAGCGTCGCCTTGGCGTTGAGTCGGATGTTGCCGAACTTCGGTGAGATCATCCAGCAGTACACCTCGGTGATGTCGCGCGACTCGCACGCACTTATTGCGCGGGCCGGCCAGGCCTCGAGCAGGATCACGCGCTGGTCGGTCACCACATAGGCGCCGGCGGCGGCAATGCGCCGAGCAAGTCGCAGGTACCAAATGAAGACCGCTGTAATGCCGAGCAAGCACGTGGGCGTGAGGATGCCGCGGATGAACTCGAACGCGCTCAACTCGCCGAAAGTGAACAACGCGACAGAGCCAAGCAGGGCAAAGCCCAATGCGACGATCGCCACGATGACCAGCGACTTCACGCCCATGCCGCCCCATGTCCCTGCGTCGAGCGCCGTCACCGGCACCGCCGCATACGCCACGCGCTCGCCCGCGCGCAGTTCGGCGCGCACGGCGTCGGCGGTCGCGGCAGGGAGGCTGGCAAGCGGATCGCCCTGATTCATGCGAGTTGCGACTCCTGCGGCGTCGTGACGCCGAGAAGCGCACGCACGGCTGATTCACAGGCCTCGGGCGCGGGCACGAACATCAGTGCATTTCCATCGTGCGAGTAGATCCCCTTGAGATACCGCACATTCCCGTAGCCCGGCTTGATGTCGCGGCGCGAGACCTCGGTGACGGCGGACGCCTCCCATGCGTCGACCTTGAGCTTCGGCCAGGTGGCGATTCTCAGCACGCGCTGGTTGGTGACGGCGTACAGGGATTGGGTGTTCACGCGTCGTTCATGGACTGAACTCCAGAGATGAAGCGAATTCGTGAGGAGAAAGGAGCCAAAGAAGAAACAGCCAAGTGGTCCGTGGAACGGTTCCTCGGTCCCTCGGATCTCGCCGACGACCCAGTTCCCAAGGCCGGCACCAGCTAGGAGGATCCCGAGAAACGAAACCGCCGTCTCCGTGTCAAATCGCCAGATCCTGCCCCACGCATGCAGATCACGCTGCATCCTCGGCTGCCGCGCGTACGCGACCACCTCGCCCTCGCGCAGCTGCGTGCGCAGGGCGGCGTCCAGTTCAGGTGCAAGCTCGATCGCCGCGCTCATGCCCGCAATATAGCGGTGTTCGCCTTGCCCTTGACATCCGTCAGGCGGAAGTCGCGCCCCGCGTGGCGGTAGGTCAGGCGCTCGTGGTCGAGGCCCGTGAGGTGCAGCACCGTCGCGTGCCAGTCGTGGATGTCCATCACGCCGTCGACGGCGGTGTCGCCGACCTCGTTCGTGCCGCCGTGGCTCAGGCCGCCCTGCACGCCGCCGCCGGCCATCCACATGGTGAAGCCCTTGGCGTTGTGGTCGCGGCCGTCGCCGTTCTGCGCGTACGGCGTGCGGCCAAACTCGCCGCCCCACAGCACGAGCGTGTCGTCGAGCATGCCGCGCTGCTTGAGATCCGCAAGCAGCGCCGCGATCGGCTGGTCGATCTCGCCGCACTGCTTCGCGAGCTCCTCGCGCAGGTTGCGGTGCGTGTCCCAGCCGCCGTGGCTCACCTCGATGAAGCGCACGCCCTTCTCGGCGAGGCGCCGCGCCAGCAGGCACTGGCGCGCGAACGCGTCGGTCGGCTCCTTGCCGACCCCGTACATCTCGAGCGTCGACTTCTTCTCGTCGGAAAGATCGACGAGATCCGGCACCTCCGCCTGCATGCGGAACGCGAGTTCGTAGCTCTCGATCACGCCTTCGAGCTCGCGGTCTTGCTTCTCGCGCTTCAGGCGCTCCTTGTTGAGCCGCTGGATGAGGTCGATCTGCTCGCGCTGCGACTTCGTGCCGTAGCGGTCGTTGTCGATGTGCGGGATCGGGTCGGTCGACTGGTTCGCGCGGCCGTTGCCGAGGCGGACGGGCGTCGCCTGGTAGCTTGCGGGCAGGAACGCGCTGCCATAGAGCTGCGCGCCGCCGTTGTCGCCGCGCGGATTGATGGCGACGAAGCCCGGCAGGTTCTCGTTCTCGGTGCCGAGGCCGTAGAGCGCCCACGCGCCCATCGAGGGCCGCACGAACTGGAACGAGCCCGTGTGCAGCTGGATCGACGCCTGCGCGTGCGCGGGAATCTCCGCCTTCATGCCGCGCAGGAGGCAGAGATCGTCGGCCTGCTTCGCGAGGTTCGGGAAGAGCTCGCTGATCCAAAGTCCGGACTTTCCCGACTGACGAAACTTCCACGGGCTCGCGAGCAGCTTCGAGTTGCCCTTGAAGCTCTTGCCGTCCATCGCCGCGAGCTCAGGCTTGTAGTCGAAGGTGTCGACATGGCTTGGCGCACCCGCCATGCAGAGGAAGATGATGCGCTTCGCCTTCGGCGCGAAATGCGGCTTTTTCGGCGCGAGCGGGCTCTTCGAGTCGTCGTCGCCGACGAGGAGCGACGGGAGGCCCGACGCGCGCGACGCCATCGATGCGAACGCGACCGAGCCGAATCCGCAGGCTGCGAGGCGGAGCATCTCGCGGCGCGAAAGCGCGACGGGGAGGCGGTTGTTGCAAAGGTCGGACATGATGGGCTCGGCTTTCGGAAGGGAACTCAGTCGACGGTGCGGAACTCGCCGCTCAGGAGAAGCGCCTGGCAGAGCGCGGAATACTCGGGATTTCTCGGCGCCGGCGCTGATCCGCCGCCTGCCAGATCGG
>CAIXEV010000473.1 GCA_903918555.1 uncultured bacterium
CCAGAGCGCGCCGGACTGCAGGCTCTTCACCGTCTCGACGCCGCCGGAGACGCCGCCGGTGGCCGAGGTGTTGACCCAGCAGTTGCCGACGCCGCGCATGCCGCCCGCGGGCGGAAGCGCGTCGGTGCGCGGGCTCACGAGCCGGCCGTTGTTGTCGTTGGCGTACGACATGTTGGCGAGCGCGATCTGGCGCTGGTTCGCCAGGCACGCGACCGCGCGGGCGCGGTTCTGCAGCTGGTTGATCGCGACGAGAATGAACGCCATGACGATCACGATGATCGTGATGACGAGCAGGAGCTCGACAAGCGTGAAGCCAGTGCGGTTGATGCGCGCGGCGGTTGTCTTGCAGGAAGCGGTCGTCATGAGGTCTCCGAGGCGCTTGGCGCCGACCCAAGAGTTTACTACGGACTCCATCGCGATTTGATGCCTGCAGGGAACACAATCGCTGCGAATTGGGGGAGGAAGCGGTTTATCCACGAGTCGAAATGCGCAGGCCGGACCGCGCGAGCGGAGGTCGGTTCGGCTGCCGCGGCGACCTGAGACCCCGCGTGAGCGACCCGATCCGATCCGAGCGTTTGCAGGACCGACCAAGCACACCATAACCTAACCCCATGCGCGACCGCACCAACGCGAACCCTGATCCCGCGGGCGATTCGGGAGGTGGCGACCCCACGGGCGGATCCTCGTCGGCGCCGAAGCCGGCGTCCGCATCGAAGGCGGCCGTGACGCTCGTCATTGTCGTCGCAGCGCTCGGCTACTTCGTCGACATCTTCGACCTGCTGCTGTTCGCGCTCGTCCGCAAGACCTCGCTCACAGAGATCCTCGGCCCGAGCCTCGCGGGGAAGCCCCAGGCCGAGGTCGACCGCATCCTCGCCGAGTCGGGCATCTGGCTCGACAACATTCTTCAGACAACAGGCTTGCTCGTTGGCGGATTGGTGTGGGGCATCATCGCCGACCGCCGCGGCCGCCTGAGCGTGCTCTTCGGCTCGATCCTCTGCTACTCGCTCGCGAACCTGCTCAACGCGGCCGTGAACGATGTCGACCCGAACGGCCCGCTCGGGTTCCTGCACGCGATCGGCCTCGGCAGCGCGTTCAACCAGTACGGCGTGCTGCGCTTCATCGCGGGATTCGGCCTCGCGGGCGAACTCGGCGCGGGCATCACGCTCGTCGCCGAACTCGTGAGCAAGGAGCGCCGCGGGCTCGCGACGACCGTCGTCGCCGCGGTCGGCATCCTCGGCGCGGTGGCTGGGTACTTCACCACGCAGTTCGTCGGCTGGCGCACGGCGTTCGTGATCGGCGGCGTGCTCGGGCTCGCGCTCCTCGCGTTGCGCGTCGGCGTGGTCGAGAGCGGGCTCTTCGCGCACGCGAAGGAGTCGAAGGTCGGCGGACAAGGCGCGTTCTGGAAGCTGTTCTGGCCGGCCGAGCGCCTCAGGCGCTACGCGTGCACCGTGCTCATCGCCGTCCCGATCTGGTTCGTGGTCGGCACGCTCGTGAAGTACTGCGACCGGATCATGCCGTCGCTCGGGCTTGTCGGCGCCGAGCAGCCGAGCCCCGCGCGCGCGATCATGTGGTGCTACATCGGCCTCGCTGCGGGCGACCTCTCGAGCGGACTCCTGAGCCAGTGGCTGCGCTCGCGGCGGCGCGCCATCTGGATCTTCCAAGGCCTCACGCTGACGGCGATCGCGCTCTACTTCACCGTCGGCGCGCAGAGCCTCGCGGCGTTCTACGCGGTCATCTGCTTCGCGGGCTTCGCGAGCGGCTACTGGGCGGTGTTCGCGACGATCGGCGCCGAGCAGTTCGGCACCAACCTGCGCGCCACCGCCGCGACCACCGCGCCGAACATCGTGCGGTGGTCGGCCGCGGGGACAGGCGCCCTCTGGCTTGCGCTGTCGAAGCAGACGGAGCCGTGGATGGCTGCCGCCATCGTCGCGTCGATCGTGATGCCGATCGCGATC
>CAIXEV010000474.1 GCA_903918555.1 uncultured bacterium
GCAGTTGTTGCCGACTTCACCGCCGCAACCCCCGAGGCACGGGTCTTGCTTGAGGCGAACCTTGGCATGCTTCGCGAACGACTCGAATCCCAAGGCCTTGCCGTCGAGCGCATGACGGTGCACGGTGGGCGCGGCACGGAAGCCGCTCCCGTCGGCGCCGCCGCGCATGGCGGCGAACTGCGCCAGGACCAGAACGGTTCGGGCTCGGATGCCCGCGACCGCGGTGATCGCGGCGGTGGGCGTCAGGATGCGGCGGGCGGCGAGAGCCGTGGACGCCGCGATGGCGAGCCCGGACGCGAGCGCAACCCGCGCGATGGACGCGGCGAGGACGCTGGCTTCCTCGGCATGTTCGAGGCGCAGCGCGCGCAGGATGGCGCGCGACGGATGCGCAAGGCCGTCTGAAGGCCGTCTGACGGATGAACGCGTAGGACACGCAGCAAGGACACGCACCATGAGCCTGATCAACGCCAACCCCAGCTCCGGCTCTCCGGCGCCTCCGCCGATCAAGAACCGATTCAACAGCATGTCGAGCGAGGAGTTCATGAAGATCATCTTCACCGAGCTCCAGCAGCAGGATCCGTTCAAGCCGAACGACTCGAGCGCGCTCCTCGAGCAGCTCAACTCGATCCGCTCGATCGAGAGCGACATCCAGATGGGCGAGAAGCTCGAGTCGATCGTGTTCCAGAACCAGCTCTCGGGCGCGGGCGGCCTCATCGGCAAGCGCGTCGGCGGCCTCTCCACCGAGAACACCCGCGTCGCGGGCACGGTGAAGAGCGTGTCGCGCGTCGGCGACGAGATCGGCCTTCTCCTCCACAACAACTGGGTGATCCCGATGGACAACGTGGAGTACATCGACCAGCAGCCCACGACCGGCCCCGGCTCGACCGGCACCGGCTCGAGCGGCGGCTGATCCGGCTCCCGCGCATCAATCCCGGCCACACGCGATGACGATCGATCCCCGCCAGCTTCTGCGACGACTTGAGCCCGCCGTGCGACCCACGGGCGAGGGCTCCGCGCAGCCGCGCATCTCGGCGGCCGACGGCGACTTCCTCGAGCTGCTCTCGTTCGCGAAGGCGGGCGGCGTCGAGAGCGGTCGCGAGCCGGTCGTCGCCGACGGCAGCACGCTCGAGCCCTCGACGCTCGCCCAGGTCGGGCGCGCGCTCGATCTCGCGCAGAGCCGCGGCGCCCGCCGCGCGGCGGTGGTCGCCGAAGGACGCACCTACATCGCGGATGTCGCGACCCGACGCCTTGAAAGGCTCGAGTCGCGCGACGAGTTCATCTTCGAGGAAGTCGACGCCGCCATCGCGATCCGCGGCGAGACGGCAACCTACGCGACGCTGCCCCTCGGGCCGCGCGCGCTTCCGCCCCGTGGGATCGCGGAGCAGCTCGAGTCACTTTCTTCTTCCGACAACCCGGCCAACGCCCGGCGCGCCAGCGCCTGACACACGGCCTCGCACGAGGAGTTCGACATGGCAAGTACAACCTCACTCTTCACCGGTCTCTCGGGTCTCGTCGCCAACTCCCGGCGCCTCGATGTGATCGGCAACAACATCTCGAACGTGAACACCACGGCGTACAAGTCGACGCGCATGGCGTTTGCGCCGAGCTTCAGCCGCACCTTCTCGCTCGGTTCGGCGCCCGGCACCACCTCCGGCGGCACCAACCCCGCGCAGATCGGCCTCGGCGTCACCGTCGCGAGCACCCAGCGCAACTTCAACAACGGCCCGATCGGCGGCACCGGCGTGACGACCGACATCGCGATCGAGGGCGACGGCTTCTTCATCATGGATGTCGCGGGCACGCAGCACTTCACGCGCGCCGGCAACTTCCTGCGCAACCCGAACAACGACCTCGTCTCGCAGTCGGGCGCCAAGGTGCTCGGCTTCGCCGTGAACGAGCAGTTCAACATCGAGGACGGCAACCTCGTGCCGATCTCGATCCCCGTCGGCACGCTGACGCTCGCCGAGGCGACGCGCAACGTGACCTTCAACGGCAACCTCAACGCCGCAGGCAGCGTCGCCACCGCCGGCTCGGTCTTCACGGGCGCGGCGATGTTCACCGATGCCGCGCTGACCGTTCCCGTCACCGCCGCGACCTCGGCCAACTCGGGCGCAAGCTCGAATTCCGTCAC
>CAIXEV010000475.1 GCA_903918555.1 uncultured bacterium
ATTCGACTCGGGATCGCGTTGTCCCGGCCGCAGACGATCCAGTCCGCGATCTCGATCGCTTCCTTGAAGCTCTCGTGCGCCGCCTCGAGGTCGAAGCACGGCGAGATCACCTGCCCCGCCGACAGGTGCTCGGCCGTCGGCACGGCGTCGCCGGCGATGAGCGTCGTCGCGCCCGGGCCGGGAAGCAGCAACCCCGTGAGGCCGGGCGTTGCGCCGTACAACGGAAACAGGTCGACCCCCGGCGCGAGCCGGTCCTCCGCCGCCACCGTGCGCTGCACGATCGCGACCTCCTGCCCGAGCGCCTTCACGAGATCCTCGTCCCCCGCAGCGTGGGCTTCCTTGATCGACTCGATGAGCTGCACGCCGATCGCCTCGCGCTCCCGCTCGCTCACGAGCCAGGTGGCGCGCTCGAACCCGAGCAGTCCGCGGCGATGAATCGGGTTCAGGCAGGTGAGGAAGACATGCGTGATGTCGTCGGGTCCGAGGCCGGAGCGCTCGATCAACCGCGGGATCAGCACCTGCGTGGGAAGCGACGGATCGACGAGGATGCGCGTCTTGCCCGAGACCACCAGCGAGGTCGTCGCGTGCGGCGGACGCACCGACCCGCGCTCGCCCCAGTGGGGGTTCGCGGCCATCGTTCCAATCGAAATCACGCGGAAATCAGCTGCCATGGCGGTCATTGCCTCGCTTCGTCTCGTCGGGGGAACTCGTTCCGAACACGGTCACTCGACGAGCCCGTCGACCGCGAGGCGGCCAAGGGGATTCGAGCGGTCGCCGCGCTTCTTGCGCAGCGCGTCGATCACGGCCGGCGGCACGAGCGTCGAGAGCGAGTCGAGCGAGCCGCCGAGCGCGGCGATCTGCTTGATGAGGCTCGAGCTCGTGTAGGCGAAGTTCTCGCCGGTCACGATGAACACGGTCTCGATGCCGGCGACCTGGCGGTTGGTGATGGCCAGCTGGCACTCGCCCGCGAGATCGGTGATGTTGCGGATGCCGCGCACGATCGCGCAGGCGCCGACGGCCTTCGCGTAGTCGACCGTGAGGCCGGTGTAGTGCTCGACGCGGATGTGCGCGCCTTCGGGCTGATTGGTCCGCATCTCGTCGACCAACGCCCGCGCAAGCGACAGGCGCTCGTCGAAGGTGAAGAGCGCCTCCTTGTTCGGATTGCGGCCGATGGCGAGGATCACCTCGTCGAACAGCCCCCGCGTGCGCGCAAGGACATCGAGGTGCCCGAGCGTGATCGGGTCGAACGAACCGGTGTAGATGGCGAGGTGACGGGCCACGGGCGCATGGTACGGCACCGCTGTCCCGAACTCGGTGGCCGTCTGCCGGCGCGACCCGCACAGGCGGGACAGCCCGACCGTGTGCGCGCAGAAACCGCGCAGAAACGGCTGCAAGGCGTTGCAGAGCCGACCTTTGAAATCGACATTGAGTATGCCTCTCGTCGCGTAAGGGACTCCGCGACGCGAGCGACTCGGTTCCGATTGGGAGGACGCCCAGCGGACCAGGACTTGGATCGGCCCCGCATCGGATCGCCTCCCCGATCGGGGCTGCCAAACCATCTGGCGGCCGGAAGGTCTGAAAGACCGCTCCGTCCCGCACACTCGAATGCGCCGTCAAGCCTTCTCGCTGACGGCGCGTTCTTTTTTGCCTGTTTGCTCCGACGAGCGGCGTCGCGCTCAGCGCGGGCCGACGCCGGCCTTGCGCAGCCCGGCGCCTTCGAGCAGCGTGCGGAAGTTCTCGCCGAAGACGAAGTTCTCCTCGGGGAACTCGGTGCCGGCGCGGTTCTGGTCGAGGTGGCTGAACATCAGCTCGATGCGGCCGACGGGCGCCCATGCGTTGTCGACGAACGAGTAGCGCTCGACGATGCCGACCGTGCTCGCGCCCATCTCGTCCATGCGCTCGAGGGTCGCGTCGTAGCGGATCGTCTCGCCCGGGTTCACATCGCGCTCGAACACAGCAGAAGCGACCTTGGCAAGGACGACCTTCTCGCGGAAATCGTGCACGCTGCCGACGAGGATGCCCGCGGTCTGCGCCATGCCCTCGAGGATGAGCGAACTCGGCATGACCGGGCACGCAGGAAGATCGCCTTCAGGGCCGAAATGCTGGTGCAGATGCTCTTCGGCGAGCGAGACATTCTTCACCGCGACCAGCCGCTTCCGCGGCTCGAACGCGATGACCCTGTCGATCCACATCCAACGCATCGTTGCTCCTCGCACCAGAGCGAGCGCCCGCAGGCGCGACCGCTCAAGCCAACCCGCGACCGCTCAGATCTTCCGCTCGACGAAGTCGCACAGGCTCTTCACGGTGAAGAGGCCCGACAGCTTGGTCACCTGCGGATCGTTCGCGAAGTCGCCGAGCGAGACATGCGGGACCTTCTCCTTGAGGAGCGCGAGGCCCTTCGCCGTCACCTTGCCGTTCTCGACGAGCGACGGATCGGTCATGAGGTTCTCGGGGAACAGCTCGCCCTGGGCGATCTTGAACGGCTTCTCGGGCGTCGAGAACTTCTTCTCGAGGCGGAACACGATGTCGAGATAGTCGATGCTCTCGGCGCCGAGGTCTCCCTTCAGGGTGGCGGTTGGAACAACATCATCCTCGTCCACGCCCAGGGCGTCGACCAGAACATCCTTCACATCGGCTTCGATATCGGCTCGGCTCTTGGCCATACAAGTCTCCATGGCGGGGTGATTTCGGGTGAAACCCCCCCGATCGCTCAAAAACTCTTGAACAGTCCCGGACGCGGGACGCGGTCAGTTCCGCAAGGCGCGGAGTATAAGTCGCCCCGAGACGGCTGTCTCAGCCGCCGACGGATCGGCGCCGCCCCGGAGGACGGTTCCTTGGGCCTTGAAGACGACCGAGCCGTCCTCGCGCACCTTGTCGAGGGTGACCTCCACCTTCAGGGCCTCGCCCGGACGGACGAAACTGCCGTAGCGGAGCGCCTTGACCTCGCCGAGGACCATCCGCGGCATCCCCCGCTTCTCGAGGACGGCGCGGGCGGCCTGCGTCAGCGCCTCGATCATGAACACGCCGGGGAGGACGGGGAATCCCGGGAAGTGGTCCTGCAGGTATTCCTCGGCCGCGGTCACATTCTTGACCGCGACCGCCGAGGTGTCGCTGAGGCTCAGGAAGCGGTCGACGAGGCGAAAATGCATGCAGGCAAGGTAGCGGCGGACGGCGGGTCGCGCACCCTGCGTTTGCTGCGGGATTGAAGGCAGTCCTGCCGATATCGGGACCATGCCAAAGACCGCTCGCAAGGCCTCCACGCGCTCCGGCGCGGAGGAGGTGGATTCGGATGTCACCACTCACGCCGAGGGCGCGGAGCTGACGCGTCGCCGCATCTTCTGGGTGCTCGCCGCGCTTCTCTACACGGTGCTCTTCGTGAGCCTCGCCAGCTTCCGCTCGTCGGACTGGCCGACTCATGTCGTCGCCGTCCCGACCGACCCGCCGCTGAACCTCTGCGGCAGGTTCGGTGCGGCGGTCTCGTACTGGTTCTACTTCGCCTTCGGCTTCGGCGTGTGGATCCCCGTGGTCTACATCGGCGTGCTGCTTGCGTTCATGGCGCTTGGCCGTGCGATGGCGCATCCGTTCGTGCGCTTCGTCGGCTGCCTGATCGCGATGTGCGCGTTCGGCGCGCTGCACGCGGAATGGTTCCCGTCGGTCGGCCCGCTCACGGGCGTCGACGCCGGAATCGTCCCGATGTGGTTCGCCGACGAAATGCACATGCGCTTCGGACCGGTCGGCGCGTCGCTGATCTTCATCTCCGGCCTCGCGGTCGGCGCGATCGTGGCGGCCGATGCGCTGGTGTTCATGCTTCCCGGCGCACTTGCGCGCGCGTTCTCGTTCCTCTCGCCGATCTGGGAGACCGATTGGCGCGCGCACTTCGGCGCGCTGCGCGAGCGGATGAGCGCTGTGTTCCCGCAGCCTGCGGTCGTGGGCGCGGGCTCGGGCTCGGGCTCGGGCCGCGCGCGGCGTTCGCCGTCGCGGCCAGCGGTGCCGGTCGCGGCGCCTGCGGTCGTCGATGAGGACGCGGATGCCGAGGATGCCGAGGGCGCCGCGGATTCCGAGGATTCCGGAGAGGAAGACGCCGACGGCGGGATCGCCTCAGGCTCTGACGACGCCGCGGTCGCGCCGATCGCCGTCGAGGCCGATGCGAAGCCCGCGCGCGCCGCGCTCAGCGAGGACGAGCTCCGCGCGAAGATCGAGAAGCTCCCGATCAAGATGACCACGAAGCCCGCGGCCGCGACGCTGCGCGACGAGGACATCCCGCGCACGGTCGACTACTCGGGCTACCAGTTCCCCACCCTCGACCTTCTCGAGGAGCCCGAGGGCAACTACTCGAGCAAGATGGAGGCGTATGTCCGCGAGCAGGCCGAGCTCCTGACGCGCACGCTGTCGACCTACGGGATCGAGGGCGAGATCACGCACATCGAGTCGGGCCCGGTCGTGACGCTCTACTCGGTCGAGCTCGCGGCCGGCACGCGCGTGGCGCGGCTCGAGACGATCGCGAAGGACATCGCCCGCGCGCTGCAGGCGCCGAATGTCCGCATCATCCCGAACATGGTCGGCCGCACCGCGGTCGGCATCGAGGTGCCGAACAAGCAGAAGGAGAAGGTGCGCCTGAAGGAGCTCATGTCGAGCGGACACGCGGCGAGCATGATGCTTCCGATGTTCCTCGGCAAGGACTCGGCGGGCGAGCCGCTCGTCCTCGACCTCGCGAAGATGCCGCACATGCTCATCGCCGGCACCACCGGCTCGGGCAAGTCGGTGTGCATGAACACGATCATCATG
>CAIXEV010000476.1 GCA_903918555.1 uncultured bacterium
CGCGCTCCTTGCCCGACGAAAGCAGCGTCACGCGCATCGGCGACGCGCTCTCCGACGCATCGCCCGGCGCAAGCGAGGGGCGCGCGAACTCGAGGCCCTCCGCGAACGCGCTTCGCGAATTCTCGCCCAGCGTATCGACGGAAAGCAGCGTGTAGCCGCCGTCCTCGCGGGGCCGCAGCACCGAGCGCTCGAGTCCCGCGCGCGTCGAATCCTCGATCGCGACCGTGCCGTCGGCGGACTCCGCGACGCGCTGCGTGCGGCGTTCGCCGGCCTCGCGGCCAGCGACGACCGCGAGCGTGCGCGTCTCGCCGACGCGGCCGACAAGATCGCTGGCGGCAACGGCCGCGGGCGCGCGCGTCTCGGGCGAGTGGCGCGCAAGGATCGCGAAGGTCGCGGGACGAAGCGGGGCGTCGACGGCGACGGGCGTGCTCGCGCATCCGCCGAGCGGCAGCGCGGCGACCGAAAGCCCGGCGAGCAGGGCCACGAGCGCGACGACGCGATGCATGGAGGTCGCGCGCGTCATCAGCCGACCGGAAGTCCCTTCGCGTTCCACAGCTTCCTCAGTTCCTCGAGCGTGATGCGCTCGGTCACGGTGCCGTCCGCATCGACGCGGCGCACGCGGACGCCGTCCTTGTCGAACTCCTGGACGAGCACCTCGGGCGACGAGCCGATGCGCGTCTCGAGCTTCCAGCCGGTCGTGGTGCGCGACCAGGTTTCGCGGCGCTGCGGCAGCTTCTGGTCGCGCTGGTCGAAGGCGTAGTCGAGGAACTCGAGCGACTCGACCTTCTCCGTGCGGGGCATCAGCTGGCCGAGCACCACGAGCTCCGCCTGCGAGAGATACGCGGGCGGAACAGGCCACTCGATGGGGTCGCGCGTCATGCCGTCGCGCGATGCGCTGATGACCTTGACCGTCGGACGCGGCGCGCCGGTCGTCGGCGCGGAGCGGACGCCCGTCTGCGCGCTGGAGCGGGAATTCGCGCGCTGCCGCTGCGTCGAGCGCATCGACCACGCCTCGCTCGAGCGATCCCACACGAGGAAGTAGCGGCTCTGGACATCGAGCGTGTGCGTCGCGTCGTTGTTCACGATCACGCGCGCGTCGACGAGCGCGAGCAGCCCGGCCTCCGCCTCGTCGCCCTTGAGCGAATCGGCCGCCTTCGATGCGTCGACCTCGCCGCGCTTGCCTTCGCGCACGCGGATGATCACATAGCCCACTTCCTGCGGCGTTCCCTTCTCGTCGGGCTTCCACATGCGGTAGAAGAGCGGCTCCTTCGTGATCGTCGCGCGCAGCGCCGCGGGCGAGATCGACGCGACGATCGCCTCGCCGCGGCCAAGCAGCGTGGCGCGTTCGTCAAGCACCGCGCTCCTGTCGACGAGCGAGATCGTCGCGAAGCTCTTGTCGAGCAGCGCGCGCGTGCGGGCAAAGCCCTCCTCGAGCGCGACGAGCGAGAAGACGAGATACTGGTCGGTGCCCGTCGGCACCATCAGCGTTCCCGAGATGCCGGAGCCGCCGCCCTCGATCGGCACAGAGATGTAGAAGAGGTGCGCCTGCCGACCCGCGACCGTGCGCGGTTCGTCGAGCAGCACGGCGAACTGCTGGCCCTTCGCCTTGAGCTCGTCGAGGAAGTCCTGGCACTGGCTCTGGGCGGTGGTGGCGAGCTTGGACGCGCGAAGGCTCGCCGCGCGCATCCGCCAGCGTGGATTATCAGACGCCTCCGCGAGGAGGTAGCTCGGCGACGGCCCTCGCTCGATGCGAACCGAGGTCCCGGTCGGAACCTGCATGGCAAAGTTGAGGAGGTCCGCCTCCAGCGGCGTGGGGGCGAGCTCGCTGGCATCCGCAGGGGGTGCGGCCTGAGGAGTGGGCTGCACGCCCGAGAACACGCGAGCTTCCGCCGGCTTGCTCGCGCCGACAATCGCGATCGTGGCGGAGACGAGTTGCACGGAGCTCCGCGCAAGCCATGATGGAAGGCGTGTCGTGTTCACGGCGCGGATCGTACGGCTCGGCTGCGCTTCGCGCGACCGAAGCAGAGTCTGGCGCGTGAATCAAGCGCCGTTGCTCGCTCGCCGCAAGCGCGAGCCGATAACGCAAACCGCGTTCTCGAAGCCATCTCGACGCGCGAACGCATTGACACAGCGGGGTGATTTGCTATCCTCGTCGATTCGCACCTCTTCGGCGGCTTGCCGTGGAGGTGTGACCGTCGTCACGAGCCGCGCACGCGCGGCGCGGGGCGGGTGAATGGCGAGTGAACTCAGTTGCGTTCACCCAGTGTGCACAGCAAGAGATTGAAATCCCTGTGGATTCCGCTGTTTCCGAGCAATCGCTCGTTCGAACCGCGGAGCAAACGGCCGAAGCACGGTGCATCGGTCCTGCAGGGAACAAGCGCGAGTGTGTGAGCGGCTCCGAGCGGTCTAACCGCCCGGAAGTCGAGAAAGAACGGAGCAGACAATGACTGGCGGCAAGTTCCGGATTCGCATGGAGGCCTACGACCATCAAGCTCTCGACGCTTCGGCGCGCGAGATCGTCGACCAGGCCAAGCGCACCGGCGCCCGCGTTGCGGGACCGATTCCGCTGCCGACCCGTCGCGAGATCTACACGGTCAACCGTTCGCCGTTCATCGACAAGAAGTCGCGCGAGCAGTTCGAGATCCGCACCCACAAGCGCGTGATCGACATCACCGAGTGGAACCACCGCACGACCGACGCGCTCCAGCGCCTCGTCGTCCCCGCGGGCGTCTTCCTCCGGATCAAAGCCTAAGTTTTGCCCGCGAAGGACTCGCGGTCAAAACGAAGCAAAGCCTAAGTTTTGCCCGCGAAGGACTCGCGGTCAAAACGAAGCAAAGGTTCTTCTGGCGAAGTACTCGCCGAAAGAACAAGTGAGTAACGGCTGCGAAGGACGGTCCTTCCGGCAGACAAGCGAGTGTCAAGTACGGCGAGCACGCTCGACCGGACCCCTGACAGAAACCCCAAGCCCCCAAGGCCTTCATGAGCAACAAGCCCTGCACGGTCGCCATCCTCGGTCGCAAGATCGGTATGACCCGTTACTTCCTGGCGGACGGCAAGAACATTCCCGTCACCGTGATCGAAGCCGGTCCCTGCGTCGTCACGCAGGTCAAGACCGCCGAGCGTGACGGCTACTCGGCCGTCCAGATCGCCTTCGACGACATGAAGGCCCGCAACTCGACGATGGCCATGATCGGCCACGACATGAAGGCCGGCTCCGGCGCCAAGCGCGTGCACCGCGAGATGCGCGTCGTTGACGACGCCGCCGCCAACGCGTTCCAGCTCGGCCAGACCATCGGCGTCGGCGCCCTCGACGGCGTCGCCTATGTCGATGTGATCGGCACCAGCAAGGGCAAGGGCTTCGCGGGCGTCATGAAGCGCCACAACTTCAAGGGCATGAGCGCCACGCACGGTACGGAGCGCAAGCACCGAACCTCGGGCAGCATCGGCTCGCACGGCACCGACCGTGGTCACGGCGCGAAGATCAAGAAGGGCAAGCGCATGGCCGGCCACATGGGCGACGAGCGCGTCACCGTGCGCAGCCTCGATGTGGTCATGATCGACGCAGAGAAGAACATCCTTCTGGTCAAGGGCCCCGTCCCCGGCGCGAACGATGGATATCTCTTCATCCGCGCCGCCACGCGCCTCTTCAAGCGCAAGGCCAAGAAGCTCCCGAAGAAGTGAATAGATGCACCCCGCGGCGCGTGAGCCGTGGGGTGCTTGCATGAGTGTGCAGGTGACAAGTACTCCGAGGCCAGTCCGGTGCTCGGAGGCCAGCAAGGCCCGCAAGGGAACCAGCCGGCAGACACAAGAGGATTCACCAAGTTGATTCCTGCCCCGTGCCATCAATGACAGGCACGCGGAGGATGAGGCGAAACGCGGGCACCAGCCCGCAACGAGGCGAAATATGATCGAACTCCCGATCTACGATTCCAACGGCAAGAAGGTCGACAGCCTTCAGATCGATGCACAGACGCTCGGCGGCGAAGTCCGCTACGCGCTCCTGAAGCAGGCCTATGTCATCACCCACGGCAACCAGCGTCAGGGCTCCGCCCGGACGAAGAGCCGCGGTGATGTGCACGGCTCGACCCGCAAGCTCTACAAGCAGAAGGGCACCGGCAACGCACGCGCCGGCGCCGCGCGCAC
>CAIXEV010000477.1 GCA_903918555.1 uncultured bacterium
CTTGATGCCGTTGAAGATCTGCACGGGCGTCGTCTTCGTGAACTCGAGCATCAGCGGCGTGCCGAGCTCGGTGAAGCTCCACACGAACACGATCGTCCCGCCTGCGAAGAGGCCCGGGCGGATGAGCGGCAGCGTCACGCGGAAGAAGCGCTTCCAGCGCCCCGCGCCGACATTGGTCGCGGCCTCCTCCATCGACGGGTCGAGGTTCGCGATCGCAGCGACGAGGTTCAGGTAGAGGATCGGGTAGAGCGCGATCGCCTGCAGGACGACGACGAGGAGGAACCCGCCCTTGCCGAGGAAGTCGATGGGCGAGTTGACGAGGTTCGTGTCGAGGAGAAGCGCGTTGACCGCGCCCTCGCGCCCGAGCAGCTGCCGCATGCCGATCGCGCCGACGAACGGTGGCAGGATCAGCGGCGCGAGGATGAGGGTCGAGAGAAGCGCCTTCCCGCGGAAGGTGGTGCGCGCCGAAAGCATGGCGAGCGGCAGCGAGATGAGGAGCGCGATCGTGGTGGTGCAGCAGGCGATCAGGAAGGCGTTCAGAAGCCCGTCGCGGAGGACCGGGTCGCTGAAGACGGTCTGGACATGAAGCAGCGTGAAGCCGCCGCCTTCGGCCACGAACGCGCTCGCCACCCCGAGCCAGATCGGGTAGACGAGAGGCACCCCGACCACGAGGAGCAGGGTGACAAGCCAGAATCGCTGGGCCGAGGGACGCATCGGGGGCGAATGCTACCGAGAGCGCCCGCCGAGCGGGTGGTCGGGAGCCGCCCGGGGCCCGCTGAAGTCAGTTCCAGGCCGACAGGAGCACCGACATGTCCGCCGCGTTCACGACGCCGTCGTTGTTGAAGTCGGCCGTGCCCGAGGTGCCCCACTGGTTCAGCAGGATCGCGAGGTCCGCTGCGCCGACCATGCCGTCGCCGTTGAGGTCGGGGGTCGGAGTCGTGGCGGGCATGTACCACGCCACCGTCACCGGCATCGCGATCTGCGAGCCTGCGACGCGCCTGAGCTCAAGCACATAGTCGCCCGCGGCCAGGTTGCGCACGAACAGGTGCTCGGTGTTGTCGATCAGGCTGTTGCTCTCGACATTGCCCGACGCGAAGACGCCGACGCCGGCGGCGCCCGAGATCGATGCAAGCGACGATCCGTTCACGCGCCAGAGGCGAAGGTCGAGGTTCTGGAGCGTGGAGGTCGTGAAGTTGAGGGCAACCTGCCGGAACCAGGTCGCCGCGACGCTGAGCTCGCCGATCGGCGCGTTGACGCGGAAGGAGTAGTAGTTGCTGCCGCCCGAGACCGGCGCGGCGATGTAGTCCCAGCCGGCGGGCGGCGCGAAGGTCGAGATCTGCGGCGCGCTGCTGCCGTTCGTCTCGCCGCCCGTGAAGATCCGGTGCGAGCGGTCGATGTTGAGGAGGTCGGCGCCGTAGAGCGGGTCGAGCGGCGTCGCGGTGATGCCGCGGCTTGCGCCCGAGGTGGGCGCGCCGTTGGACCAAGTCGAGCGGTGCGTGGTGCCGGCCATGAGCGCAGCCTTCACGGTGACCGCCCGGTTGGCGTTCGCGTTGCCGCTCACCGTGGGGTCGCGCAGCGCGGCGTCGAAGAGAAGCGACGCGGCCGCGCCGACGACCGGCGTCGAGAAGCTGGTGAAGAGGCCGGGGGCGACGATGTCCGGCTTGCGTCGGCCCGGGCCGTCGATGCCGGCCGGCGTCGTCTGCGCGGAGTGGTTGCCGTCGGAGAGGCCGACCGCGATCGTGTTGTACGCGTAGGCCATCATCGGCTGGGCCGCGCTGCCTGCGCCGTTGTTCACGCCGACGGTGAAGAGCACATTGTCGCGGTGGGCGACGAAGTCGATGCGGCACAGCGCATCGTTGTCGTTGGTCGCGTTGCTGAACGAGCCGATCCACGAGTGGTTGTGGACGCGGATCCCCGCCGGAGTCGCGAGCGGCGCCACGCTGCCGCCGGAGCCGACGCGCAGGCTCGCGGTGGTGAGCCATGAGTTCACATTCCACACCGAGACATCGTTCACGCCGGGGGCGACCGAAATCGTGTTGCCGTAGAGCGACTTGCCGACCTCGGTGCCGTGCCAGCTGGCGGCCACGGTGCCGGAGAGCAGCGAGAAGGTCGTTCCCGAGAACTCGACGAGCGTCGTGTCGGGCGCGTACGAGCCCCCTGCATTCTCAGGCGCCTCGACCTGGCCCACCTTGATGTTGAGCCCGGTGGGAACGCCCGCGCCGAGACGCGCGACGAGATCGGTGTACTTGATGTCGGAGAAGACATCGCCGTGCGCGACCGTGGCGCACAAGAGAACGGTGACGGTGCCGAGCGCAAGATGATGACGCGTGGGACGCAACGACTCGCTGTGGGACAACATGCGCATGCCTCGGATGGACGGGTGAGATCACCCAGATTCAGAACGCCTCGGGCCAACGGGCTCTCGAGTCAGCCGCGAGCCTGCCTCGCCTCGGCCGAGCCCCCGCCCTGCTTCGAATGCACTCTCCGTCTCAGAACCCAATATCTAGCACCGATCCCTGTTGATTCAAGCCATCGCACCGTGGAAGACGCGAAGCGAGAGCATTCGGTTCATCGTTATTGCGACCGCACTCCGCTTGCTGCACCTGCTCCGCGCGGACCAGCGGGCGCCGCGCTTGGGTCGGCGGGGCGCGCCGGACGCTTCGGGTCCCCGGCGGCCGAGCTGCGCGCGCCGCCCGGCGCAGCGCCCTTTCCGGATCCAGCATCCGCTGGCTTCGCCGCAGCCTTGTCATCGGCACCCGCCTTGTCGGCGGACGGAGCGCCCTTTGCGTCACTCTGGTCGCCCGCCGGCTGGTCTCCCGAGCCCTTCTCGGCCGGTGCGGAGCCCGCGCCAGCGCCACCCGGCGCGCCGAGCGTGCCCGTACCGGCCACGCCGTCCGCCGGGCGCTTCGCCGGCTCACGCGGGGCGGCCACTTCGTCGAGCACTCGCACCTCGACGCGGGAGTTCTTCGCGTCGGCCGCCGCGTCCTGCGGGAACGGCTCGACACGCTCGCCGCTGCCGGCGCCGACGATGCGGATGCGCCACCAGTCGATTCCACCCGCGGCAAGCCGCCGCGCGGCCGCAAGCGCGCGATCGGAGGCAAGCGTCATCGCGGCCTCGGGATCGCCGTACGCCTCGCTCGCGCCGACATGGCCGCGGACCTCGATCACGGTCGACTGCCCGCGCAGCTGCTTGGAGATCTCGGCCAGGGTCTTGCCCGCGGCCTCGGAGACCGCCGCGGTGCGCGGCGCGAAGAGCACGCTGGTGCCGCGACCGAAGTAGTCGCTCTGGCGCACGCTCTGCACATTCTTGTCCTTGCCCTTCGTGCCCTCGTCCTTGCTCTCGCCTGCACCGCCGTGCTGCGAGGCGAGGATGCGCTGGATCAGCATCGTGTCGCGCGGGTCGTCCGAGGTGACATCGACATCGTTGTGGAACGCCTTCCGCACCGCGATGGCGAAGTCGATCATGTCCGGCTGCGCCGCGACGCCATCCGACTGCTCGCCGCCGCCGCCGGCGTTGCCGCCCTTCGGCTGGATGTTCATCGCGAACATGATCACGAAGAAGCCCATCATGAGCATCACCATGTCGGCGAAGGAGATCAGCCACTCGGGCGCGCCCTCGTGACCTTCCTCGTGGCCGCCGCCGTGGCCGCCGCCGTGGTGCTTCTTGTGCTTCTTCTTGCCGCCGTGGCCGTCGCCGCCGCCGTGGGCATCGCCACCGCCCTTCCCGTGACCTTCTTCCTTGTGCTCAGCCATGCTCGGCCTCCTCGTGGGGGTGAAGGGTCAGGCGGATCAGGCCGCGAGATTCATCTTGGAACGGACGCCCTGCGGGATGAAGGCGAGCATCTTCTCCTGGGTGGCGCGCGGGTTGTCGCCAGCCTGGATCGAGAGGATGCCCTGCAGCATCATCTCGCGCGAGAGGATCTCCTCGCCCGAGCGCGTCGCCAGCTTGTCGCCCATCGGACCGGCGACCGCGTTGGCAAGCACCGGTCCGTACATGGTCGCGACGACCGCGATCGCGAGCATCGAGCCGAGGGTCTGGATGTCGCCACCGAGGTTGCCGAACATACCGACCTGGCCGATCAGCGTGGCGACGAGTCCGTAGCCAGGCGAGTAGAGCTTGATGAGGTCGAAGAACTTCTTGCCGTTCTTGTGACGCTCCTGCATCGCCATCACCTCGAGGCGCAGGGTCGTCTCGATGATCTCCTCGTCGGTGCCGTCGACCGCCATGCGGAGGCCCTTGGAGAGGAACAGGTCGTCGATCTTCTCGATCTCGCCTTCGAGCGCGAGGATGCCGTCGCGGCGCGCCTTGTCCGAGAGCGTGCTCATGATCTTGACGGTCTCGAGCGCCGTGAGGCCCTTGTTGAAGAAGAAGCTGCGGCAGTAGCCGGGGATGGACTTGATGTTCTCAAGCGGCATCGCCATGAGGATGACCGAGATGGTGCCGCCGAACACCATGATGAAGCCCTTCGGTGAATAGAACATCATCAGGTTGCCGCCCGACGCCATCACGCAGACGACGGCGCAGCAGATAAACCCGATGATGCTTCCGATGAGCGATGCCTTGTCCATGTCCTTCGCCTCCTCGTGAGTCCGGTTGCCCGGGCTCGGACGGCCGCGCGTGGGAACAACGCACGGGAACTCCGTTCGACGACGAGATCGGCAGGAACCGCATGCTCCATCCGTGACACTTTCACGGAACTTGCCGACCAAGTCCGTCTGTGCGGTCTGGTCGGAAGGTCGCGTTTCGGGGGGGTTCGGGACGCGTGGCGAAGTCCGCGAAGAACGCCTATCGTGACCCCCTGCGCCCCTGTTCCGACTGATCCAAGCCCAAATGGAGCCGAATCCCACGACCCGACTTGCCCGAGACCCGGCGAACCGCCGGCCGCTCGTCGTGGTCACCGAGCACCTCGCGGACGAGGCCGCGGAGTGGCTGTCGGAGCGGTTCGATGTCGAAAGGTGCGGGGTGCACGACGACCGGTTCGGCGAACTCGCGGGCGACGCCGAGGCGCTCGTGGTGCGCACCTACACCAAGGTCGATGCCGCGCTGCTTGCGCATCTCCCAAGGCTGAAGGTGGTCGGCCGCGCGGGCGTGGGCATCGACAACATCGATGTCGCCGCGTGCAGGGCGCGCGGGGTGCAGGTCGTGTCGACCCCCGACGCGAACACGCAGGCGGTGGTCGAGTATGTCCTGTGCCTGATCTGCGATGCGCTGCGCCCGCGGCTCTTCATCGAGGAGACGATCGAGAAGGACGAGTGGGACCTGCTCCGCCAGGATGTGGTCGGCCTCTGGCAGATGGACGAGCTCGTGCTCGGGATCCTCGGGCTCGGGCGGATCGGGAAGCGCGTGGCCGAGGTCGCGCGCGCGATCGGGTTCACGGTGATCTACCACGACATCGAGGAGATCCCCGCCGAGCGGCGCTTTGGCGCCGAACCCGTGACGCTCACGCGGCTCTTCGCCGAGAGCGACCTGATCTCGATCCACATCGACGGCCGCCCGTCGAACCGCGGCTTCGTGTCGCGCGAGCTCATCGAGTCGCTGCGCCCCGACGCGCACCTGATCAACACCGCGCGCGGCAATGTGATCGACATCCAGGCGCTCGCCGACTGGCTGGTCCAGCACCCGGCCGCCGCCGCGATGCTCGATGTGCACGACCCGGAGCCCTTCGGCGACGACTACCCCCTGCTCGAGGTGCCGAACGCGTACCTCGCGCCGCACCTCGCGAGCCGCACGATGACCGCCATGGACAACATGAGCTGGGTCGTCAAGGATGTCGCCGCGGTGCTGCAGGGCCGCGCACCGCGCTTTCCGGCGTGGTGAGTTCAGGTCGCGCCGCCGCTGCCCCAGTTCGCGAGGATGAAGGCGAGGTCGCTGGCGTCGACGGTGCCGCTTCGGTCGATGTCGGCCTGCGGGTCGTTGGTGCCCCAGGCCGCCAGCACGACCGCGAGGTCGTTCGCGTCGACCGTGCCGTCGCAGTTGAGGTCGCCGAGCGCGCACTTCGGCTTGGACTGGCTCGGGAGAAGGCTTGCGGTCGCGACGGGCGCACCGCCCTTGAAGGTGAGCGCGCCGCCGAGGCTGAGCGACACGATGTCGGCGCCCGCCACGGGGTCGAACTCGTCGGCCACGATCAACTTCGGGGCGCCGGGCACCGCGATGTCGTCGGCGGGCGCGAGCGCCAGCACGCCGTTCGCGCGGTCGTTGCGCAGCACCTTGATCACGCGCGGGGCGTCGGGCTCGGTCGTGGCGCGGGCGGTCAGCGCAAGGTCGAGGTCCGCGGGCTCGCCCGTCGCGGTGTCCTGGTCGAAGTCGCCGAGCACGATCGACTGCGGCTCGCCCCCAGTCGGCAGCGTGACTGCAGGCGCGAAGGTCGCCTCGCCCGTCGTCGTCGTCCGGTTCAGAAGCACGCTCACCGAGTTGCTCAGCCTGTTCACCGTCGTGATGTCGGTGCGTCCATCGCCGTCGAGGTCGCCCGTCACGAGGTCGACGGGGTCGTCGCCGACGGTCAGGTTCAGGGCGTCGCTGAAGGAGACGCTTGGGTTCTTCGGATCGGGCGGCTGGCGCATGAAGACCGAGACCGAGCCCGTCGACTGATTCGCGGCGCAGCGATGCGGCCGTGGGGCCGCCGTCACCGGGGCTTCGTGGAGAGCGCCTTCAGCGCATCGGGAAGCGTGCTCGCACCCTCGACATCGTGATCCACGCCGATCTTGCTGGCCAGCTGGATCTCCGCCTCGATGGCTTCCGCAAGCCGCGGCGACGGCCTCGCGCCTCGCTCGAGCTCCTCGATGACCGCATTGGCCTCCTGTACGCATGCACCCGCCAGCGCGCGTGCGGCCTGCGCATCCTCGGCACCGATCAGAGAGGCGCTTCGCGACATGGAACCGAGCCGGAGCACTCGCACAGCGGCCGCGAGTAGAGGGGGAAGACGCCGTTCAGCCCTCGCGGCGCGCGCAGGCGCAACCACGAGCTCGGCGATCCGTTCCGACATCTGGGCTTTCCAGGCCGTATCGAGCTGCGTCTTGGGATGCAGGAAGCGGCCTTGGATCACCGCGAGACGCTCGTGGACACGCATGTCTCCGCTGTTGCGCCACATCTGCTCGATGCAGAGATCGACCTCGCGGGAGATCGCGTCCTGCAGGCCCGTTCCGGATGCGACGATCTGGTCGGCTTCGCCGGCTTGTTGAGCCAAGTAGAGCTCCGCCTCCGCTTCGCGAACCGACCACGATGCGAACTCCGCGTCCTCAAGATCGGAGCGCTCGTCCGACTTCGCGGCGAGATGACGCTCGCGATACTCCGCATCGAGGGCGATCTCGCGTTCGCGCGCGATGGCCCTTTCATCGGGATCCGTGTAGAGAAACGCGCGCTTGGGACTGGAGTACCAGTTCGAAAGCCGCTCGAGCGCGATCATCAAGTCGTGACGATCCGCTGCCGTCGCCCGCGCGGGGTCCTCCAGATTGCGGCGACGGCGCTCCACCTCGGCGGTCCTGAGCGCGAACTCGCGGGCGCGGTCTGCGCGAATCCGCCCGAGGAGCGTCTCGTACCGAGCCGCATTTCCGTCCGTCGAGGCCAGTTCGGAGGCGAGCTCGTCGACGCGCTTCGAGAGTGCATCCGCCATCGTGGTGCGGAGTCGCCCGACCTCGGCCTCGAGCCGATGACGGCGCTCCGGGTCCGCCTGTCGAGCGATCACCTCTGGTGCGATCTCCAGGATGAGTTCGCCACGACCAATGACCTCGTTATGGTTCCCCTGCGAGTACAGACCGTCGATCTCGGAGCGCTGCAGGCTGATCGTGAGGGCCGCGGCGTGCGGGGAGCCGAGTGCGAGCGTGAGGATGCGCGCCTTCGCGCCCTCCGCAACGGCCATCCATCGGGTGCGCTCGTCGTCGTTTCCACCCCCTGCCTGTGATGTCCGTGCGCTTCTCGAGAGCCTCGCCACGCGCAACGCGGTCTCCCCGAGGCTGTGCAGATCCGACACGAGCTCGGCCCGCGACTCGGCGTCCGTGGGCTCGGGATCTGGACGATCGCAGAACTGCCTCCACCGCTCAGCGGCCGATTTCACGGCCGCGATCCTCCGATCGGTCGACTCAGACTTGGAGGCGTCGGAGAGTTCTTCTCGCAAGATTGGGTGCAGGATCTCGAGGAGCGACTCACGCTGCAGCGCGAGCAGTCGTTCACGCGCCTCGAGTGCCTCCGTCCTCGCCTCCTGCGCCCTCATCTTCTCCCGTTCGACATCCATGCTGGCGGCTTCCAGACGCCCGTTCACGATGATCGCGGCGATGGCACCAATCGCCACGATCATCGTCGAGGCGACCGCCACTCCCGCCCTGTTTCGTCGAACGAACTTCCGCGCACGGTAGAGCGCCGAGTCAGGTGCCGCCAGAATCGGCGAGCCCCTGAGGTAACGGCGGACATCCTCGGCCATGGCGTTCGCGGTCGGATAGCGCTCCACGCGATCCTTCTTGAGGGCCTTCAGTGGAATCCACTGAAGCTCGTTCGCGAGCGCACCCTCGAGCGTGCGAATCTGGGCGCGTCTTGAACGCGCGATGCGCTCCGCGAGATCGGCATTCGCAACGGCGATGGTCGAGAGCCTCGCGCTCGGCGTCGGAGGATCGACATCGCTTACGATGCGCTGGATCTCGTTGACCCGCTTCTCGCGACGGAGCTGCTCGAAGTCGAATGGCGCCATGCCCGCCAGCAGTTCGTAGAGGATCACTCCCAGCGCGTACACATCGGAGAGGTTGTCGATCGCCGTCCCGCGCGGCAGAATCTGCTCCGGACTCATGTACTCCAAGGTGCCGAGCATGAATCCCGTCAGAGTGTCGTGACCGCGGTTCGCGATGCGCTGGCTCATCGAGCGTGCGAGTCCGAAATCGATCACGACGGGGCGCGGGGCGCCACCGGGTCCGAACTCCACGAGGATGTTTGCCGGCTTCAAGTCTCGGTGCGCGATGTTGTTCGAGTGCGCGTACTGCACCGCTTCGCACACAAGGACAAAGAGCTCGAGACGCCGCCTGAGGTCGAGCTTCTCGCGATCACAGAACGCTGTGAGCGGCACGCCGTGAACGAACTCCATCACGAAGTAGGGCTGGCCTGCCACCGTCGTGCCGAAGTCGAACACCGTGGCGAGGTTGGGATGCTTCAACTGCGCGAGGATTTCCTGCTCCTGGCGGAACCGTGAAACGCTCTCGCTCGAGTCGGAGCCGACCAAGAGGAACTTCACCGCGACATCGCGCTTCAGCTTCGAGTCCCACGCACGCCACACAACGCCGAAGGAACCCTGGCCGACATGCTCGATGAGCTCGTACGGTCCAAGTTTGTCGCCCTTCGCGAGGCCGACGATCCCCC
>CAIXEV010000478.1 GCA_903918555.1 uncultured bacterium
CCTTGAACGGCTCCTCCATCGAGCGGTCGGGATTTGACCGCATGCGGTAGACGAAGACCGTGCCGTTCGCGATGATGTCGATCACGAAGCGGTCGTTGTTCTCGGAGATCATCGTGGGACCGCGCTCGCCGTCGTCGAAGTCGAAGCTCCAGGTCTGCAGCTTCGGAAGCGCGTGCCAGTCGAGGACGGCGCGAAGCATCTCGCGGTTCTTCGGGTCGAGGAGCGCCGTGCGCTCCGCCTCGGAGAGCCGCGCAAACGCGTCGTTGGTCGGGATGAAGAGCGTCCAGTTGCGGTCGGGCTCGGGCTTCGCCCAATCCTGGTCGGCGCCGCTCGCCTCGACGGCGGCGATGAAGGTCGAGAAGCGTCCATCGGGAACCGCGCGCAGCGCCTCGATGAGATTGACGGGCGCGGCCTCCTTCATGGAGACCCCCATGGAGTCTTCGGAGCGCGTCGGCTTCGGCAGCACCACGCGGTCGATCACATGGATCACGCCGTTCGTGCAGCGGATGTCGCCGTCGACGACCCTCGCCTCGCCGTAGCGGAACCCGCGTCCGTCGGCTGCGATCGACTCGCGACCGCCGCCGGAGGTGCGCGCCATCTGCGCGTCCTCGATGTTCGCGATCTCCATCGAGACGAGGCGGCCCGGCACGACATGATGCGCGAGGATCGCGCGCAGCTTGTCCTTGTTCTCAGGAAGCAAGAGCGACTCGAGCGTGCCCTTCGGCAGCGCGGCGAACGCCTCGTCGGTTGGCGCAAAGACGGTGAACGGACCGCCTGTCTTGAGCGCGTCGGTGAGTCCCGCAGCGTTGATCGCGGCGACGAGCGTCTTGAACTTCGCATCGGTCGCTGTGTCGATGATGTCCTTGGTCGCGGTCGCGGTCGCGCGCGGGGCGGGCGCTCCGCCGGCTGCGCGGACCTGAACCTGAAGCGGGGCGGCCGCGAGAGCGGTCGAGGCGAGCAAGATAGTTGCCGCCAAAGAGAGCGGATTCGAGAGGAGTTGCATGTCGTGGTCCTGGATTGGACAAAGGGGTGAGCGCCGCGTCGGTCGTGTCTGCCCATAGCAGTTCACCGCGCACAGCTGAGACGAAGCGGATTTCGCGTGACGGCGCTGGGTAGATTCTCACGGAGAGAAAATTCGCGTCGGGACCGAGCGGGCCCGTTTCAGCCCCTCAAACGGGTGCTTCGCCTGCGATGTACCACCGCGCGAGCAGGTAGAGCGCGAGCCCGAGAATGCCGAGGATCGTGACGGCGATCATGCCGAGCGACTGCACCAGCAGTGCGCCACCGATCGCCGTCCACGCGTTGCTGGCGCAGACTCCACGGATCAGCCACGCGTAGTACGCGAATCCGGCGAAGAGGCTGATGTTCCAGATGGTGATGAAATGGTGCGGGAAGAGCACCGAGAACAGCGTGGCGATGGCGGACAGGATCGAAGCATGACCGAGATTGAAGAGATTGAGCGTCAGGTGTTCCGGAAAGCTCAGTCTGCGCGCGCGGAAGATGAACCACGAAGTTGCGGCAAACGCCGGTGCCGACAGGAGCATCAGCGGCGCCCAGTAGCGCTGCAGGAAGTCGGTGAAGGTCGCTTGGAACTTCGCGCCGCCCTCGAGTTTGTCGAGCCCCAAGGCCTCTGGGCCGAGCAGTACCGCGAACACCATGTACAGCGAGTTTAGGGTGATCGCGTAGCGGACCGGCCCGATGTAGGCGATGCGCTTGCCGTCGAGGTAGGCGCGGATCATCGCGACCGGTCGCAGCGTGAGGTCGACGACGGTGTGGAGCCAGCCGCGCTCGAGGCTGAACGCCCGCAACGCGGTGCGCCGCATCTCGGCAAAGGTGACCTTGCCCGAAGTGGCTTCCTGACCGCACTGTCCGCAGTAGGGCG
>CAIXEV010000479.1 GCA_903918555.1 uncultured bacterium
CTCGTCTCGACGCTCAAGCGAGTCCGACCCGTCAAGCGCTTCGGCGCGCAGCCCACGCTGCCCCCGCGCCTCCGCGTCGATGCGCACGCGCTCGAACTCTTCAGCCATCGCCCGCGCGTGCTTCACGCCGCTGCAGAAACCAATCGCCCGCATGCTGAGCGGATCCGCGACATATCCGACGATCGCCCGACGCACGTTCTCAATCCACTGCGGGCCTGCTTCGAGGTAGCGAAGCTGGACATCTTCCATTCTGTATCCGCGTGGCGTCCAATCGACGTTGCGGAGATCGACCGTGTCGGTGACGCCGAAGTAGCGGAACGGAACCAGAAGCCTTCGCGCGATCGCGTCGGGAAGCCGGATCTCCGCCGTGATGCGGTCCTCGAAGTGCCGCGTGATGTCGAGACCGTCGGCGCGTTCGGGTGTCGCCGTGAGCCCGAGCAACGATCGCGGCCTTATCCACTCAAGCAGCTTGCGCCAAGAAGGGGCTTCGCCGTGATGCACTTCGTCGACCACGACATAGTCGAAGTGATCCGCAGGAAACGCGCCCGCGCTGAGCTTCGAGTTCCATGACTGGATCGACGCGAAGAGCGCATCACACGGACGGTCGTCTTGCCCGCCAACCAGCAGGCCTCCGAAGTTCAGATCGCGTACGACTTGCGCGAAGCTGCCACGCGCCTGCCTCAGTATGCGCTCAGAGTGCGCGACATAGAGCATGCGCGGCGCACGGCCCGCTGACGCACGAAACTCCCTGTCGAACCCGCGATAGTCGAAGGCGGCGATCATGGTCTTGCCGGTGCCTGTCGCGGCGACGACAAGATGGCGAGTTCGCCCAAGCTCAGTGCGCTCGACTGCGATGCGATCGAGAATCGCCTGCTGGAACGGCTTCGGCTGGAGGTCGAAGATCGTGAGCGCGGAGAGTTGATCGCCGCTGCGACGCGCGTCGGAACTCTTCTGCTGCGCAACAAGCGCCCGGAACTGCGCATGTGTCTCATGGTTCTCCGCAAGCCCATATTCGATGAACTCCGGATCGCCCCACCACTGCTCGAAGGTCTCTTCGATCTTCGACCAGAGCCCCGGGGAAGCCGCTTGCGAAAGGCGCACCGTCCACTCAAGCCCCTCGGTCAGCGCCGGGCGCGACAGGTTCGCGGAGCCGATGTACGCGCTGCCGAATCCGCTTTCGCGGTGGTGGATGTACGCCTTCGCATGCAGACGCGTCGACTCGACATCACGCGAGAACCGGATGCTGAGCCGCGAGTCGTGCGCGCGGGAGATACTCGCAAGCTCTTCGAGCGCGCTCGGATCGGTTGCCCCCATGTACGCGGTCGTCACGATGCGAAGCCGGCCGCCGCGCTTGAGGAAATCCTCAATGTCGGCCTGCATCATCTTCACTGCGGTGTGCTTGATGAACGAAACAAGCCAATCTGCGCGGTCGCAGGTGGCGAGGTCACGCTTCAGCTGGACAAGCAGGCTTTCCGTACCCTCACGCCCTGTGAGCAAGCCGTGGTCGGAGAGATTCGCGGGGCCCACGTCCTGGCCCGCTCCAACACGCTCCAGCACGAGCGGGAGCACTTCGGCGACGGCGCGAGACTGATCGGGATCAACCTCGCGAATGACGCGGAGCAGCCGGTTGACGACATCGATGTCCTCAGCGGTCGCAGGCGCATCCGCGCTCAGCTTGGCATCAAGCGCCTCGATGACCGCATCCGCAAGGTCCCGCGCGAGGAGCCGACCATCACGGCCTTTCAGTTCGCGTGTGCCGACGTCGATTCCCGCCTTTCGTGCGGCATCGAGAATCGACTGCAG
>CAIXEV010000480.1 GCA_903918555.1 uncultured bacterium
ACCACCCACCACGCCATCGCCGTCGATGTCGGCATCGCACGCCGTCTGCGCGTGCGCGGCGGGCGCTGCGGCGAAGGCGAGCGCCATCGCCGCCACTGCGGCGCCGAGGGCTCTGCGGAGAAGGTTCGGGCGGGTCGACGCGGCGTGGGCGGGCGGGTGGATCGGGTCCATGGCGTAGCTTTGGTTGGACGGGCGCCTCGGGAGGAGCGCGTCAAGACGAGATCGTTTTTCTACAGTGGCGCGCGCCGGTGACGAACCCGCACTTGTGGGTTGTACCACGCCCCCCCGCCGCGACCAAGCGGGTTTGCCCGCTTGCGGAGAAGTTTCACGACGCGCGCCCCGCGCGCCGCAGAGGCAGTCTCGAGGCGAAGGCCCGACTCCTTCACTCGTCCGTGAGGATGTCGAGGTACTTCTGATAGGCGTACACGCGGTCGCGGCTCTTCCCGGAGGTCTCCACCAGGATGCCAGCGTCCTCGAGGGCGCTGATCGCCTTCAGGACAGTCGGCTTGCTCACCTCGATCAGGGCGGTCGCGTGGGCGAGGGTCACGACCGGGTTCGACGGAAGAAGGTCGAAGAGACGGACCGCGGGAATGGTCACGCCCGCGCGGCGCATCAGGCGCGCGCGATCCTCGCCGAGCTGTGCAAAGAGCCGCTCCGCGACGCGAACGCCGTCGTCGGCGGCCTCGCGCACGCACTCGAGGAAGAACTCCGTCCACCCTTCCCAGTCACCGCTCGCGCGCACCGCGGTGAGCTGTGCGTAGTACTCCGCCTGCCGCCGCTTCAGCGCCAGGCTGAGGTAGAGCATCGGACTTCGCAGCAGCCCCCAGTGCTCGAGGAGCAGCGCGATGAGCAGGCGGCCGATTCGACCGTTGCCGTCGAGAAACGGGTGGATCGTCTCGAACTGCACATGCGCGAGGCCCGCCTTGACGAGCGGCGGCAGCGGGTCCGTTCCATGCAGCCACTTCTCGAGATCAGCCATCAGCGCGGGCACGGCTTCGGGTGGCGGCGGGACGAAGCGTGCGTTTCCGGGGCGTGATCCGCCGATCCAGTTCTGCGAACGGCGGATTGCTCCCGGCATCTTGCCTGCACCGCGAGTTCCGCGCATGAGCCGCTTGTGCGCGCCACAGAGAAGCCGTGAGCTGAGCGGAACGCCGCGAGGCCGCGCGATCTCGGCGCGCGCGAATTCCATCGCGTCGACATAGTTGCAGACCTCGCGCACATCGTCCGGACGATCGGCCCGGTTGGTCACCTCGAACGTGAGGACATCCTGAAGCGTGGCCTGCGTTCCTTCGATCTCGGAGGAGACAAGCGCCTCCTTGCGGACGAATCCGTAGAGGAACCACTCGGAGCTCGGCACCATCGCGGCCGCGACGCCGAGCCTTCCCAAGGCGACCAGCGCGTCCGCGTGAAGCGCAGCGATCCGACCCTCGATCGCAAGCGGCGGAGCGGACGGCGGAAGCGGCCGCGGGACGAAGGCGCGAACCTCTTCGCCCTCGATCCGAGAGACGCGAAATGAACCCGTGGTGCGCGGCAAGGTGGGAAAGCGATCCTTCTGGAGCGGCCCTCGCTCCGGAAGTGATTCTTTACTAGGATCGCCCGCTAGTCAAGTCATCTTTACTAGCAACGGGCGAGATTCCTGAAGCCACGGCAGCGCCCGGCGCAGGCGGCGCGGTCCCGTTCGATGGCCGCCTGCGGCACCGATCGACCGTCACCACTACGACAGGAGGATCGCGAGGTCGCTCGCACCGGCGGGGAAGGTCACGATGTGCTGCGAGTGGTTGGGGACCTTGCTTCGCGCCATCGATCCGTGCTGTCGCGCGGGGGCTCAGGAAGGAAGTAGAAGAGAAAGGTAAAGGAAAGAGGAACGAGAGGAAAGGAAAGTTAGGGGGCCCTCGCGACACGGAACCCGATGCTGGTGCCAATGCTGCCGAGCGGGTTGTTGATGCGGTTGGAGGATCGCAGGTTGTGCGTGTCGAGGTACCACGAGCCGCCGCGCAGCACGCGATCCGTGCCAGTCGCAGGCCCCGGCGGGTTCGTCGATGGGCTCGACGCGTAGTAGGTGGACGAATACCGGTCGTTCACCCACTCCCAGACGTTGCCAGCCATGTCGTGCAGGCCGAGCGCGTTCGCGGCCTTCCCGCCGACGGGGCGGGTCTGGCTCGCGGAGTTCGAGCCGAACCACGCGATGTTCCCGGCCTGATTATCGTCGTTCGTCCCGTTCGGGAACCCCGGCATCGAGTGGAACGCCGTCGTCGTGCCCGCGCGGTACGCATACTCCCACTCGGCCTCGGTCGGCAGCCGAAGCCCAGTCGCAGAGAGGAAGCCCTGGATCATGTTCCACGACACCTCCTCGATCGGGCGGTTTGGCACCTGCGCCGCGGGCACCTGCGCGCTCGCGCCCTGGAACCACGACGGGTTCGATCCCATCCTCGCGGTCCACTGCGCCTGCGTCACCTCGTAGCGGCCGATGTAGAACGCGTTCGTAAGCGTCACGGCGTGGACGGGGTTCTCGTTGGAGTTGCAGCTGAACTGGTTCGACGGCGAGCACCCCATGTTGAAGGTCCCCGGTGGCACCAGCAGCATCTCGATCTGCGTGCCGTTGTCGCGCACGCGCCACGGGAGGCCCGTCGCCGCGATCGCCTTGCGGAGCGCCCCGTTCGTGACGACCGCGGGGTCCGGCGCGAACTCGAGCACCGTCGTCCACGAAAGCGGCTGGC
>CAIXEV010000481.1 GCA_903918555.1 uncultured bacterium
CTTCCACGCCTGGATGGAGGGCGTGGCGAAGCCCGAGGACATCGATCAGATCATGCTGCTCGGCTGCAACTTCCCGATGGGTCCGCTGCGCCTCGCCGACTTCATCGGCCTCGATGTCTGCCACGACATCATGATGGTGCTCCACAAGGAGCTCGGAAACCCGAAGTTCTTCCCGTGCCCGCTGCTCCGGCAGCTGGTGCAGGCGAGGCGCCTCGGCGACAAGACCGGCCGTGGCGTCTACGAGTATCCTGCCAAGTGACGAAGGCTTGACCGCGGCGACTCCGCGGCGCGCCTTCGCGACGCGAAGCGGAGGCGCAGCATGCCGATGGACTCAAACGAGGTGCTCGAGCGCGCGATTCGGCTCGGCTGGTCGAGCTTCAAGGGTTCGTGGGCGCTGCTCTTGGTCGCTGCGCTGGCAGTGAGCGCAGGCGGCATCCCGGGCGCGGTGCTTGGGCAGATCGCCCAAGGCGTCGCTGGGATCGTCAGGATCGCAGGCGGGCCGCCGGAGACCGTGGGCATCATCGTGGTCGCGGGGATTCTCGTCGCCCAGCTTGTTGGCGTCTGCGCGCAGTGGCCGACGATGGCCGGCGCGGGGGTCGCCGCAGTGCGCGCCCAGCGTGGACATGCCAATGACTTCAAGTCGCTGCTCTCCGGGTTCAAGCGCTTCACGAGCGTGATGGCTGCGCAGCTCGTGCTGGTGGTCGTGCAGTTCCTGGTGTGGGTCCCGGCCGTCGCGAGTTCGTTCGGCGCGTTCAAAGGGATGCTGACGGGCGCGAGCACGGTGCCCGACTTCGCGCAGCTCAACATCGGGGCGTTGATCGCCTGCGGCCTGGTTGCGACGATCGTCAACATCTGGATCTACGCGCGGTTCGGGCAGGCTGCGCTGCGCGCGGCGGATCCGGACGAGCCGAGGATCGGCGGCATCGCGGCGCTGCGCTACTCGTTCGCGCTGACGCGCGGCCACACGCTCAGCGCGATCGGCATCACCATCCTCATCGGCACGGCGGCGGTGCTGAGCATCTTCCTCTGCTGCATCGGGCTGCTGCTCGTCGGCATGCCGCTCGGGCTCTCGCTCCAGGCGGGTTTCTACCGGGCGCTGCGCAACGAGCCCGATCCGCAGCCTGTGGTGCTGCAGCCGTGGTCGGGCGCCGTGCCGCCGCAGACGCCGGTCTGACCGCGCGCGGCGTCAATCGGCGGCCCGCGCCGCCGCGTCGATGCGCGCCACGGTGCCGGCGAGATCGCGCAGCGCGTCGATCGCGCTGACGCGCATCGTCCTCCAGCCGAGTCCGCCGAGCACGCCTTCGCGCACGCTCTCGCGGTCGATGACTGTCGGCGCCGCGCGATGGAAGACGCCGTCGAGCTCGACGCCGAGCCTCCAGCGCTCGGGCGTCGCGCGGTCGGCGAGCGCGAGGCTGATGCGGAAATCGCGCGAGCGGCCGACATGGAGGTCGACCTTCCAGCCGCGCGACTCGAGCTCGCGCGCGAGCGCCGTCTCGACCGCGTCGATGTCGAGCGCGCGCTGCGGGCCCGCCTCGTCGCGCGCGGTCGGCACGGTGCCGAGCTCGGCGAACGCGAGGTAGTCGCGGAGATCCTGCGCGCCCTTCGAGAGGCACTTCTTCGGGTCGAGGTCGCTCGCGCGGATCGACGAGAAGATGACGATCTTCTCGCGCGCGCGCGTGACGGCGACATTGAGGCGCCGCTCGCCGCCCGAGAGGTTGAGCGGGCCGAAGTTGTGGTGCATCGCGCCGGCTCCGTCGCGGCCGTAGCAGATCGAGAAGAGCATGGTCGCGCGCTCGTCGCCCTGCACATTCTCGAGGTTCTTGATGAACACGGGGTCGCCGAGCTTCACGCTCTCGGCGAGGCCCTCGCGCACGCGCGCGTCGCGGTCGAGCGCCTCGTCGAAGAGGTCCTGGACGAGCGTCTGCTGCGCCACGCTGAAGGTGACGACGCCGATCGAGCGGTTCGCGCTGCAGGCGTCCGCGTCGGTGAGGCGGCGCACGATCTCGGCGACGACGGCCTCGGCCTCGATGCGGTTCGTCGCCGTGCCCGCGCGGTCGTAGACGCCGCCGACGAAGCGGAACTCGACGCCGAGGTTCGGATGCGCGCGGTGCGCGGCGGGGAAGGTCTGCAGCCGGCCGCCGTAGCTCTTGCGGTTCGAGAACTCGATGAGGCGCTCGTCGCGCGAGCGGTAGTGCCAGAGCAGGCTCTGCTGCGGGATTCCCGACGCGATCGCCTCCTCGAGCACGCTCTCGAGCGGCTCGAGCGCGTCGGCGAGCTCGGCCTCCGCGTCGGTCGATTCGCCCGCGTCCTTGCGGTCGAAGAAGTTCGTCGGCGGGAGCTGCTTCGAGTCGCCGACGATGACCGCGGCGCTGCCGCGCGAGATCGCGCAGGCGGCGTCCCACACGGGGACCTGCGACGCTTCGTCGAAGACGACGAGGTCGAACGGCGGGAAGTCGGGCGGCAGCATCGTCGCCGCCGAGAGCGGGCTTGCGAGGACGAGCGGCTTGATCGCGGCGAGCGCGGGCGCTGCCTCGCCCATCACGCGGCGGATCGGGCGGCGGATCGTGGTGAGCGCGCGGAGTTCGTTGACGATGCGGACGGCGTTGCGCATCGCGGGGTCGCTGTCCGCGGATTCAAGCGCGGCCTTCGCGCGGTCGCGCACCACGACGGCCACCGCGTCGGCGGCGCCCTTGCGATACGCGGTCATCGCGTCGAGGAAGTTGCGGCGCAGGAGTTCGGCGCGGTCGCTCGCGCAATCGGCGAGCGCGCTCTCGCTGCGGAGCCGCAGCCGCACCCACGCTGCGAGGAGCTCTGCTTCGACGGCGTCCTCGGCGTAGACGGGGTCGAGCGCGCCGGTTGCGAGCGCGTGCGCGACGGGCTCGAGGCCGAGGCTCGTCGCCTGCGCGCGCGCGGTCGTGAAGGCGCTCCACGCCGGAAGGCGCGCGGCGCCCGACTCGAGGCGCGCGAGGCGTTCGGCGAGGTCGGCGGGCGTGCGTTCGTTGCTTCGGAAAGCGCCGGTGGCGGCGACGGCTTCGTCGACGGCGGCGAGTGCCGCGTCGAGCGCGGCGATCGCGTGTTGCGCGGCTTCTGCCCGCGGCAGGATCGCGCCGGCGCCCGCGTGTTCCGGCACATGCGCCGCGAGCGAGGCGAGTTCGCGCGCGAAGTGCTCGCGCGCCGTGCGCGCGGCCGCGCGCGTGCGCTCGATGGCCGCGCGGGC
>CAIXEV010000482.1 GCA_903918555.1 uncultured bacterium
GGTCAAGCAGGTGGTCGACGGCATGCCGCCCCACTTCCGCGAGATCCTTCTGCTCAGCTACTTCCAGAAGCTCAGCTACGCACAGATTTCAGACAGCCTCTCGATTCCGCTCGGCACCGTGAAGAGCCGGCTTCACGCGGCCGTCGCCTGCTTCGCGGAGAGCTGGAAACTGCATTGCGCCCGCCGCGGCGCCCCCTTCTCGGGAGATGCCCGCGATGGTGCACGACACTCGGACAATGACGGTGAACACGCATGAGCGCAGGTAACGAGTCCATCGGTGGAACCGACGACACGAACGAACCGCTTGCGAGCGGCCCGGTGCTTTCTGCTCCCGACATGGAGGCCGTGGACCTCCTGATCGAGCATGAGCTTGACCTCGCGCGGGCAACCGCGGCGCGGCCGGAGCTGGCTGCGCGGCTGAGCGCCGCGAGCCGGCTCTTCTCGCACCTCGACGCGTATCCGACCGAGGCGCCCGACGCCGCGCTGGCCGATGCGACGATGGCGCGCATCGAGCAGGAGGAGCGCGCGAAGGAAGCGCGCATGCGCATCGACGCGCCGCGCGGCGGATCGCTCACGAGCGGCCGCTGGCCCGACCTCTGGGCCGTCGCGTGCGTGGCGCTCATCGTGGTCGGCGTCGGCATTCCGCTTGCGAACTGGATGAACACGCGTGCGGCCGAGGCCGCCTGCGCCGACAATCTTCGCGCGGTCGGCGGCGGCATCGCACGCTATGTGAACGACCACGGCTCGATGCCCCAGCAGGCGAGCCTCATGCCGGACCTGAGCCGCCTCGAGCGCTGGACCGACATGGACAACAACCGTCATCTCACGGCGCTGACCGACGGCAAGTATGTCGAGCAGCGCTGCCTTTGCTGCCCGAACGATCGGACGGGCGAGGGCTACGCCTACCAGGTGCCCGGCAAGACGGCGCTGCTCGCATGGCGCGCCGGCGCGCGCGTTCCGGTGGTCGCCGATCGCAGCCCCGTCATCGAACTCACCCGCGCAGGCCTCCCCATCGGCCATTGCGTCGTGAACAGCCCCGACCACGACGGCCTGGGCCAGAATGCGCTCTTCACCGATGTCTCGGTGGATTTCGTGCGCAGCACGACCCTCATGGTGCCCGCGCTCGACGGCATGCCGCGGCACCTCGAGAACATCTACCTCCCGATGAGCGACGCCGAGCGCGGAACCCTCGAGGAAGGCCTCGACAAGCCTTCGGAGTGGATCCTGATCGATGTCTTCCTGCTCAACTGAGCTGGGTCTCGCGGGAAGCCTGATAACAAGACAGGTTCTTCGGCGGCCCTGCTTTTCGCCGCTTGCGGGAGTGCGGTGGTTTCTGCTATCCTCGCCGATCCCCCAACGGGAGTTACCTATGCCGAAGAACAAGAGTCACAAGGGCCTCGCCAAGCGCATCAAGATCTCGAAGAACGGCAAGATCCGCTTCGGGCGCCCGCACTCCCGTCACCTCAAGTCCAACAAGACCGGGGTGCAGATCCAGAGCTATCGCAAGAAGCGATACGCTCGCTCGGGCGACATCCGCGCCCTGAGCAAGCTGCTCTTCCGTCCGCTCCTCTCGCAGGAGCAGTCGGAACTTCGCGAAGCGCAGCGCGAAATCGCTGTCGCCCAGTGAACTGAGCCGTGAACTGAACCGTCCACTCACCAGACCGTCGGGTCCGAAGCGTCTGGAACTTCATCGGGAAGTCCAGTCCTCCGCCGGTCGCAAGTCAAGAGGTTGATCGAACATGCCACGCGCACGCAAGGGTGCAGCCCGCACGCAAGCCCGCCGCAAGCTTCTCCGCGAAGCCCGCGGCTTCTTCGGCACGAAGTCCCGCCACAAGCAGCAGGCCAAGGTCGCCATGATGCGCGCCAAGCGCTACGCATGGCGTGACCGCCGCGCCCGCAAGCGCGACTTCCGTGCGCTGTGGATCACCCGCATCACGGCCGCCTGCCGCATGCGTGGCACGCGCTACTCGCTCTTCATCAACGGCCTCCAGCGCGCGGGGCGTCCTGCTCAACCGCAAGATGCTCTCGATGATCGCGATCGAGGATCCCAAGACCTTCGACGCGCTGGTCGCGGTTGCGCAGAAGAACGCGACCGCAGTTCCTGCGGCCGTCTGATTTGAGCGGTCGCCGCTGCGGCGGCTCCCTCTGGTGTAGATCATGATCATGGCGCCCGCTTCGGCGGGCGCTGTGCATTTTGAGACCAACGACTGCGGCGCAATGGTTGA
>CAIXEV010000483.1 GCA_903918555.1 uncultured bacterium
CCGACGAGAACGAGCATCGACTCGGGAACCTCGCGCGCGAGGCCCTCGGCGAGCCGCAGGCAATGCTCGGCCACGCCCTTCCGCAGCAACAGGTCGCGCGGCGGGTAGCCAAGAAGCGACAGCTCCGGACACACGACGAGCTGCGCGCCCGACTCCCGCGCCACCCGAATCGCGTCGAGGTGCGGACGCAGCGCGTCGCGCGAACCGATCGGGGTGCGGAACTGGGCGAGGACGATCTTCAAGCGGGCTCTTTCTCGGGACCCCGGCCAGCGCCGCCGCCGGGATTCGGAGGATATCCGCCCTTGCCGCGACCAGATGCGCGCATCCCGAGCGCCGCCGCCAGCGGGCAGAGCACGATCGTCGCCGCGGCAAGGCCGATCGGCCACGCCAGTTGCCCGGTCAACCCCTCGTGAAGCGACGCGACGAAGGCGGAGTAGCTCGTGTAGCCACCGCAGAAACCGACCACCATCGCGGCCTCGAGGTTGGAAGGATCGCGCCCCTTGCGCTCCTCGTCGAGCGCGAGGCCGCGGAGGAAGCCCGCGAGGAGCGAGCCCGAGACATTGACGACGAGGAGCGCGGGCGCGACGAGCGCAGGGTCGTCGGCCGCGACCGGCAGGAACACCGCCAGCACCACGCGGAAGAGCCCGCCGAGCGCGGCGCCGGCCGCGACGAGGAGCGCGCGTCGCAGCGCGGTCATGCCGCACCTCCGCCAAGCGCCCGGCCCGCGACGAACGCGGCAAACGACAGCGCGAGGACGCCCGCGCCGTGGAACGCGATCAAGCCGAGCCTGCGTTCGCGCCACCAGCCGACCATGTCGACGGCGAGCGAACTCCAGGTCGAGAGCCCGCCCGCAAAGCCGGCCACGCAGAACGCGAGCGCCATCGCCCCGCCGCCCGCGAACAGCCCCGCGACGAAACACGCGGCGACCTGCGCGACCGCGAGTCCGAGATCCGCACGCGAGAGCCTCGCGCGCGCGCCGCGCACGAGCCAGTCGCGCGTCACGGCACCGAGCGCCGTGCCGACAGGCGCAAGCAGCGCGGGCGCGAGCGCGGAGAGGTCGGGAACGAGGTCACCTGCGGCGAGAAGCACCCCCGCATCTGAGCAGAGGGCGCGACGCGCCGCAAACGGCAAAAAGAGACGCGGGAGCGTCCGATCGACGCTCCCGCGTGGGGTTCTCTTCGTTGTGCACTACTGCTGGCTGCAGGATTCAGGGTCTTCAGTGCGTGCGCCGGTACTCGTTCGGCGGTCTGTCGTTTCGTCGCGGTTCAGGCGACGATTGCGTGTGCGCTCTCGATCGACTCGATCACCTGGCGAACCGTGAACGGCTTGCGCAGGATCGCGTCGTATCCGCGGCCCACGAACTGCGAGACCTGGCCCTCGGTGAGGCGGCCCGACATGCCGATGATCTTGGTCATCTGCAGTTCCTCGCAGTTGCGGACGAACGAGCAGAACGCGCCCGACTCGTTCTCCGGCATGTGCACATCAAGCAGCATCACATGCGGGCGGAACTTCTCGCACTCGGCTCCGGCCGCGAACGCGCCGCTTGCGACCTTCACGTCGTAGCGCGTCTGCTCGGAGAGCACCTTGCGGAGAGTCTCCGCGGTTGAGATGTCGGTGTCGACGATCAGCACGCGAGGCGCGCCGCTCATCAATCCGTCCATCGGAATGTTGTGCTTCTTCATGAACTGAAGAAGGTTAGACACGGGGATGCGGCGGTCCTTCGAGCCAGGGATCCTGTATCCCTGAAGCTGGCCCGAATCGAACCACTTGCTCACCGTACGACTGGCGACGTTGCAGATGCGCGCCACTTCTCCGGTGGTCAGCACATCCTTCTCGCCAAACTGGTATCCGTCACGCATGGCACTAACTCCCTGTTCGTTGCACGATCGCTCCAGCCCCTCGCTGGACGCGATGAACCCTGTGGGGTTTGTGATCGGCGCATCGTTCGTGACAGTTCAGCCAACTGTGCGGAATGTGCGCTTCCAGAGTCGAAATCGCCTCTTGGCAGCCCCGATCGGGCCTAAACCTGCATGTGCAGGCTGGCATACGCTCGATTTATCGCAACCGCCCTCGCGACCGGAACCGCGATCGGACCCGCGACCGAACCAGCGATCGAACCCGCGATCGAACCCGCGATCAAACCCCCGACGCTCAGCCGTGGGGCCGCTCGCGATGGGGGCGCACGCGTTCGTGCACGATCACGCCGTGTGACCGGAGCGCTTCCTGCAGTTCATCCGCGTGGCGCGAATCGCGCACCTCCACGACGCAGGCGACCCGCACGCGCGAGATATCGGGACCACCGAAGACGCGCTCGTGGCGGATGTCCTGCACGCTCGCGCCCGTCGCGGCGATGGTGGCGGCAAGGTCCGCGAGGCCGCCCGGGCGATCGCTGATCGTCGCGTCGAACTGGACGAGACGGCCGTCGACCGCGAGCGAGTGCTCGATGACGCGCGCGAGCACCAGCGGATCGATGTTTCCGCCGCAGAGCAGAAGGACGACCTTCTTGCCCGCGAGATCCTTCAGTTCATCGGTGAAGAGCGCTGCGAGCGCCGAGGCGCCGGCCCCCTCCACCACGCCGTGCTGCATCTCGACGAGGCGCAGGATCGCAAGCGAGATCGCCTCCTCGTCGACGGCGACCACGCGGTCGACGCGGGTTCGCGCGAGCTCGAACGCACGCTTGCCGACTTCCGGCACGGCCAGGCCGTCGGCGAGCGTCGGCTCCATCTTGATTCGATGCGGCGCGCCGTCTGCGAGCGCGCTCAGGAAGCTCGCGGCGCGCTTCGGCTCGACGCCGATCACGCCGACCTCGGGCCGAAGCGCCTTCACGGCGATTCCGACGCCCGCGATCAGCCCCCCGCCGCCGATCGGAACGATCACGGCGTCGAGGTCCGGAACCTCCTCGAGGACCTCGAGACCGACGGTTCCCGCGCCCGCGATGATGGCTGCGTCGTTGAAGCCGTGGACATAGGCGAGGCCTTCGTCGGCGACGAGCTTGTCGGCGAGGTCCTTCGCCTCGGCGATGTTCGCGCCGTGGATCAGGACGCGCGCGCCGAGCTCGCGGCAACGCGCCTGCTTCACGAGCGGCGCGACCTTGGGCATCACGACCGTCACGGGGATGCCGAGGTCGCGCGCGTGCCAGGCGAGCGCGAGCGCGTGGTTGCCCGCGCTGGCCGCCACGACGCCGCCGGCGCGCGATGCCTCCGAAAGCTGCAGAAGCGCGTTGCGCGCGCCGCGCTCCTTGAAGCTGCCGGTGCGCTGCTGGTACTCGAGCTTGACGAAGACCTCGCAGCCGGTCAGCCGCGAAAGCGCAGGCGAGTGGACGCACGCCGTGCGCTCCACGCCTCCCGCGATCCGGCCTCGCGCAGCGACGATGTCGTCGAGCGTCACATCCTCGCCCGAACGCGCCGTGCTCATGCAGTGACCTTCTGCGCGGCGCCCGCGGCCGGAGAAGCGGCCTTCGCGGCCTCGTCGGCCTTCAGAAGCCGCTCGACATAGTGGATGTCGAAGGTCGCGTTCGCGAAGTCGGGGTTGTCCATCAGGCGGCGATGCAGCGGGATGGTCGTGCGCACGGGGCCGATCTTGAACTCATCGAGCGCGACCTTCATGCGCGCGATCGCGATGTCGCGCGTCGGGCCGTGGACGATGAGCTTGCCGATCATCGAGTCGTAGTTCGGCGGGATGCGGTAGCCCGTGCGCGCGTGGCTGTCGAGGCGCACGCCGAGGCCGCCCGGCGGCACGAAGGTCTCGATGAGGCCGGCCTGCGGCATGAAGCCGCGCTCCGGGTCCTCGGCGTTGATGCGGCACTCGATCGCGTGGCCGTTGACCTTGATGTCGGACTGCTTGACCGACAGCGGCTTGCCCGACGCGACCATGATCTGCTCGCGCACGATGTCGATGCCCGTGATCATCTCGGTGACCGGGTGCTCGACCTGCACGCGGGTGTTCACCTCGAGCATGTAGAAGTTCTGCTTGCCGTCCATCAGGAACTCGACGGTCGCGGCGCCCGAATACTTGGCGCTCGCGATGAGCGAGGCCGCGCTTTCGCAGACCCTCTTGCGCTTCTCGGGGTCGACGCCGGGGCTCGGCGCCTCCTCGATCAGCTTCTGGTGGCGGCGCTGGCTCGAGCAGTCGCGCTCGAAGAGATGCACGGCGTTTCCGTGCTTGTCGCCGATGGTCTGCACCTCGAAGTGGCGCGCGTTCTCGAGGAACTTCTCGATGTAGACGCTGCCGTTGCCGAACGCGGCGGTCGCTTCCTGGCGCGCGCTTTCGATGCCCGCGCGCAGCTGCGCCTCGTCGCGGGCGACGCGCATGCCGCGTCCACCGCCGCCGGCGGCGGCCTTCACGATGACGGGGTAGCCAATCTCGCCGGCGACCTTGACCGCTTCATCGATGTCCTCGATCGCGTCCTCGGTGCCCGGGAAGACGGGTGTACCGACCTTGCGGGCCATCTTCTTGCAGCTCACCTTGTCGCCGAGCAGCGCCATCGCCTCGGGCGACGGGCCGATGAACTCGAAGCCGCTGTCACGACAGACCTCGGCAAAATGAGCGTTCTCGGAGAGGAAGCCGTAGCCCGGGTGGATCGCATCGGCGCGCGACACTTCGGCCGCGGCGATGATGCGGTCGATGCGGAGATAGCTCTCCTTGCTCGGGCCAGGGCCGATGCAGACGGCTTGGTTCGCCTGCTCGAGCCAGGGGCCACCCTTGTCGGCCGAGGAATAGACGCAGACGGTCTCGATGCCGAGGCTCTTCGCGGCGCGGATGACGCGCAGCGCGATCTCGCCGCGGTTGGCAATCAGGATTCGCTTGAACATGCTGCTTCCGAGGGAAGGGAACGCGATCAGTTCGGACGGATGCGGAACAGAGGCTGGCCGAACTCGACCGGCTGGCCGCTCTTGACGAGGACCTCTTCGACGGTGCCCGAGGTCTCGGCCTTGATCTCGTTGAAGATCTTCATCGCCTCGATGAGGCAGACGGTCGTGTCGGGGCCGATCTTGCTGCCGACGCTGACGAACGGCGCCTTGTCGGGGCCGGGCGTGGCGTAGAAGGTGCCGACCATCGGGCTCTCGATGGCGGGGAGCGACTCCTTCACGGCGGGAGCGGCTGGAGCGGCCGGTGCGGCGGGCGCTGCGGCGACCGGGGCGGCCGCCATCACGGGGGCAGCAACCACCTGCGGGACGGCGTGGACGCCAGGACGCTTGACGGTGACGGTCTCCTGCTCATCCCGAATGTCCAGTTCGGTCAGGTCGTTCTCGACCATCAGGCGGACCAGTTCCTTCAGCTTGCGAATATCAATCATGGCTTTCAGTGCTCAGGCTTTGCGGTACCGCGATTGGGGCAACGGCCCCGAACGCGTCTGCGTGGGCGGAGAGAATAGCAACTTTCCCCGAGCGGGGTCGTTTCTCGTGCGGTCACGACGGATCGCAACCCGATCGACTCGCGATCGGACTTTTTCGACCCAGATCGACTTCTAGCGTCCGCCGAGCGGTCCCATGGACGCGGCGAGGTTGCTCTTCGACGGTCCAAGGACCTCGGACAGGATGAACGCCTCGCGCGCCCTGCTACGGTCGCGGAGCATGGCCTGGAGGTTCTGGGCGATCGACTGCGTGGGTCGCGCCTGCGCCCCGGCGTGCGCGTGACCGGGAAGCGCATCGGCCACCTTGCGCTCGGCGGCCTGGACCTTGGCGAGCGATTCCGACACGCGCTCGCGGCTGTGGAGCGCGGCGAGCTCTTCGCCGCCCGCGCGCGCGGCGGCGCGCTGCAAGGCGGAACCAGCCGGCTTCGCAGCAGGATGGACGGTCTGCCGCGCCTGAGCCTGGACTTGCGCCCGAGCGCGCGCCTGCGCCTCGGCCTGCGCCTGAGCCTTCGCCTTGGCCTGCGCGCGGGCGCGGGCCTGCGACTCCGCCTGTGCCTTCGCCTGCATCCGTGCGCGGTGCTGCGCCTCGACTTCAGCGCGGCTCAGCGGAGACTCGGATCGCGTTTGGACCGGAACCGGCGGCGGAACGACGACCGCGCGTGGCGCTGCGGGGACGCCCGCGGCCTTCGGAGCGCGAACCACTTGCCGCGCGGGGGTTGGCGATGCGGTTGGCGCGGGGGTTGGCGCGGGGGTTGAAGGCTTGGGCTGCGTCGCACCGCCCTTCGCCTGCATGGCGCGATTTTCCTGCGCCTTCTTCGCGATGGCCGCGACGGCAGCGTTCAGGACGATGATGGCGAGGACCCAGAGAAATCCGGACACGCAGGGAGTCTACCGCGCGGTTCGCAGCTGCGGCGCGATCCAGCCGCCCGTTTCTTCCATCGGGTGACCGTACGCGGTGGTGAGCGTCTCGGCCGTCAGCGTCGCGCGCGCCTTGCCGGCGGCAAGCACCCTTCCCCCGAGCAGGACGACTGCGTCGGTCGCGATCGCGCGGGCAAGACCAGCGTCGTGGATGGTGACGAGCACGGCGCCCACCTCTGCGCGGGCGCGCAGCACGCCGACAAGCCGGGCAACCTCGCCCGGATCGACGCCGCTGAAGGGTTCGTCGAGCAGGAGCACGGAGTCCCGCCCCGCTTGCGCAAGCGCACGAGCGATGGCGACGCGCTGGCGCTCGCCGCCCGAGAGTTCCTGGAACGCGATGTCCGCGCGCGCCGTGAGCCCCGTCTCCTCGAGCGCCGCATCGACCCGCCGCGAGTCCTCGCCGACCGCGAACCGGCCGAGCGCCACCACCTCGCGCGCGGTGAACGGCGCCGAGAGCTCGGGCCGCTGCGGCACCATGGCGATCGCGCGGGCGCGCGTGCCGAGCGAGAGCTCGCGCAGCGGCAGGCCGAGGATCTCGACCGAGCCTTGATCCGGCTCGATGACTCCCGCGAGCGTGCGGAGCAGCGTGCTCTTACCGCACGCGTTCGCGCCGACGATCGCGACGATCGCGCCGCGCGCGACCTCGAGCGAGACGCCGTCGAGCGCGACGGTGCCGTCGTAGGAGACGCGGAGATCGCGCGCGGACATCACGCGGTCCATCGACCCCTCCTGAGAAGCCAGAGAAACGCGGGGCCGCCCGCAAGCGCGGTGACCACGCCGATGGGGAGCCGGCCGGTGCCGACATCGATGAACTGCCGCACGCAGTCGGCGAAGACGAGCAGCGCCGCGCCCGCGATGGCGCTCGCGGGCACGAGCGCCCGATGCGACGCGCCCACGAGCCGGCGCGCGGCGTGCGGCGCCACGAGCCCGATGAACCCGATCGGACCTGCGTACGCGACGGCCGCGGCCGCGAGGATTCCCGACAGGAAGAAGAGCTCGACGCGCAGGCGCCGCAGCTCGACGCCCGAGGTGATCGCCTCGTCGTCGGAGAGGCACGCGACATCGAGCGCGCGGCTGCGCAGGAAGAGCAGCCCGCCGGCGACGACGACGAGCACCGCGAGGAAGGAGAGCATCTGCGGCTCGGGAATCTCGGGGAGACGCCCCGCCATCCATGACATGAGGTCGCCGCGCAGCCCGTGCGGCACCATCTGCTCGACGAGCATCGTCGCCGACGCGAAGATCGATCCGACGATGACGCCCGCGAGGATCAGGCGCGTCGGATCGTGGCCCGCGCGCGCGCGCCCGAGCCACATCACGAGCGCGAGCGTCGTTGCAGCGCCCACGACGGCGCCGCCCGCCTCGCCGCCGAAGCGGACCGCGGGCAGCGCGAGGGCGTAGGCCGCCGCGAGCACGAGCGCGACGCCGAAGCCCGCGCCGCTTGAGATCCCAAGCACGAACGGCTCGGCGAGCGGATTTCGCAGCAGCGCCTGAAGCGAGAGCCCCGCGAGCGCGAGCGCCGCACCGAGCAGCGCGGCGCCGATCACGGCGCTTCCGCGGAGTTGGATCGATTCGATCGATGGAACGCCGAACGCCATTCGGAGCGACCCGCCGTCAGCGATCGGGCCGAACGAGACGCGGACCGCCGCCGCGAGGAGGAGCGCGCCAAGCAGGAGAAGCGCGCCGTGCTTGGCGGCTCGCGTCACTTGGCGGCCCCTGCGAGGCGCACGAGATCCGAGCGGTGCGCGATCGCGGCGAGGCTCGGCGACAGGAGCTCGGGGACTGCGTCGGTCGCGATCTTCGGCGTCGCGCCTTCCTTCCACGGAATGCGGCGGATGGCGTCCTCGATGCGCCGCGCGCCTTCGGGCGTCTCCGAGACTCCGATGATGGTCTCGGGCGCCATCGCGAGGAGCGACTCGGCCGAAAGCTCGATGTAGCCGTCGCGCCCGAGCGCGTTCGCGAGGTCGGCGCCCGCGAGCAGCTCGTCGAGATAGGTTCGCTTGCCGACCGCGAGCATGGGCTCCGCCGAGACGATGAGCAGCACCTTGCGCGCGCCTTCGCCTGGCTCCGCGCCGAGCGCGAGGCTCGCACGCGCGCTGCCGAGCGCGCGCGCCAGCGGGTTGCCGCCGATGTTCGGCTCGACGCCGAACACCACGGCGATGTCGCCGATGAGCGCGTCGACATCGGCGAGCGACTCGAGGCGGCGGGCGACGATCTTGATCGACTTCTCGTCGCAGAACGCGCGCAGGCCCGGGTCGACGCCCGCGAGCGGCGGCTGGACGAAGAGCACCTCGGGCGCCGCGAGATCGAGCCGTTCGGCGTCGAAGGAGCGGAGATCGCCGACGACCGGAACCGATTCGACCGCGCTGCGGCAGTACGGGCTGCGGCCGACGATGTGGTCGGAAAGCCCGAGCGCGACGAGGGAAGCGGTGATGGCCGGGCTCGTCGAGGCGACCGCAGGCGACGGGGCCTTCGAGGCCCGGCGCGCGGGTCTTTCCGGCGGGGTTTGCGGTGAACCCTGGCCCGAATCTTGGTTTGAACCCTGGCTCGCGTCGGGCTTCGAAGCCGTCGGCCTCGACCCGCGATTGAGCGGCGACTCCTCCGCGAAGACGAACCAGACCAGCACAAGCGTGAGGCTGAGCCCGATCAACTTCTGCACGACCGGAGCCGGCGTTCCACCCATCGTCGACTTGAACTTGCGGAAGAACATGACCTGCTCGCCTCCTGCGTTGAGTCCATCTTCACGAGCTACACGCCGCGCAGCAACGACGCGGCCGCCGCGATCACCGCGATCACCGCGGCCGCGATCACCACGCGCTCGGTGCGCGAGGTGCGCAGCTTGCGCGCGTCGAACTCGCGCACCATCGCCTCGGTGCGCTCGCTTGCGGCGGCGAGCCGCGTGACCGCCTCCTCGAGCGACTTCATCTGCGGCTCGAGCGAACTGAGCACCCGCCCCTGCCGATCGAGCTCCGAGCGCGAGAGCGACACGACCTCCGTCTGCGTCCGCGTCTGCTGCTCCATGTGGTGCAGGCGGTCGTCGACGGTGTCGAGCCGGTCGGCGGCCTGCGCCATGGTGCGTCCGAGCGACTGGACGAACTGCTCGAGCTGCGCGCGCATCTCGGGCATCGCCTCCACGCGGCTCGAGAGCCTCGCGAGCTCGCTCTGGACGACCAGCACCTGCTGGTCGACCTCCTGCCGCGTGCGCGCCACGAGCGACTTCATCTCATCCGCCGCCGCCCGCGCCTCGCGCGCGCTCTCGGCTGCGGCCGAAGCGGCGTCGAGGTCGGCCTTGGAGGCCGCGCCGACGAGGTTGCGGAAGAACGAAGAGAGTGCCATTCGGTGAAGGTGTCGTGTCGCGGCGCGTGCTGCCGGCGCGACGAGCGCCGTCCCGCGGGCGCGACACTGTAGCACGCGACCTTAGCCGACCAACTGCGTCTGGACGAGCCGTCGGTAGAGATCGCAGCGACCGAACAATTCCGCGTGCGGACCCGCGTCCACCACGGCGCCGTCGTCCATGACGACGATCCGATCGGCCGAACGCACGGTCGTGAGCCGGTGGGCGATGGCGATCACGGTGCGCCCCTCGCGGAACCCGTCGATGGCGGCGGAGATCTGCGCCTCGCTCTCGGCGTCGATCTGGCTGGTCGCCTCGTCGAGGATGAGCACCGACGGATCGCGCACGAGCGCGCGCGCGATCGCGAGCCGCTGACGCTGGCCGCCCGAGAGTCCCGTGCCGCCTTCGCCGAGCATGGTGTCGATGCCCTGCGGCAGCGCCGCGACGAAGCGATCGGCGTGCGCGAGCTCCATGGCGCGGGCGAGCGCGCCCTCGTCGACGCGGTCGATGCCGAGCGTCACATTGTCGCGGATGCTTCCGCGGATCAGGAGCGGCTCCTGCGGCACGACGCCGATCTGGGATCGCAGCGAGCGCAGCGACACGCCCTCGAGGTCGAAGCCGTCGATGCGCACCGAACCCTCGGTCGGATCGAAGAGACGCACGAGGAGGCTCGCGAGCGTCGTCTTGCCGCAGCCGTTCGGCCCGACGATCGCGATGAACTCGCCGTGGGCGATGTTGAGGTCGACCCCGCGCAGCGCGTCGCGGTCGGCGCCCTCGTAGCGGAAGCGCACGCCCTTGAACTCGATCGACGAGCGGTGCCGCGGAAGCTCGGGCAGGTCGCGCTCGCGCATGCCTTCGGCGGGAATCGCCATGATCTCGAGGATGCGCTCGGCCGGCGCGGAGGAGGCCTGGATGTCGTTCAGGAGCCCCGTGAGCGGCTTTAGACTGCCGCCCGCGACGCCGAGCGACGCGAGCGACATCAGGAAGTTGTCGAACTTCATGCGCCCCTCGAGGATCTCGTGCGCGGCGAGGAGCGCAAGCGCCATGATCGCCACGATCGCCATCACCTCGATGAGCGGCGTCGAGATCGAGCGCGCGAGGCGGACGCGGCGATCCTCGCGGATGACCGCGCGGTTCGCGGAGGCGAAGCGCCGGCGCGCGACGCGCTCGGCGGTCGCGGTCTTGAGCCCGCGCAGGCCCTGCATCGCCTCGTTCGAGTTGCGCAGCAGGTCTTCGTACGCCTTGAGCGTGTTGCGGCTTCCGCGCACGATGCGCTTGCCGAACTTGCGCAGCACCGCGGCCATGATCGGCGCGACGATCACGGCGACGATCGTGAGCCGCCAGTCGAACCAGACCGCGGCCGCGAACGCGGCGACGCCCTTCGTCACCTGCGCGAGCGCCTTGCTCGTGAGCGCGGAGAAGCCGCGCTCGAGCTCGGCGGTGTCGCGGGTGACGCGCGAGACGATCTCGGCCGGCCCGCGGCGAAGGACGGTCGCGAGCGGCAGCCGCAGCGCGTGACGGAACGCGTCGAGCCGGATCTCGCTCGCCGTCACCATCGAGAGCGTGAGCGAGCAGTACTGGTGCAGGAAGTTGGCAAGCGCGCCGACGAGCGTGAGGAGCAGAAGCGCCCCGAGGATCACGGCGACGCCCGCGAGGCGGTCGGCGGGCAGCAACGAGACGAGCGCATCGGGCACGAAGCGCGCGAACTGCGGATGGTCGGCGAGCGCCTTCGTCGTGATCGTCGACAGGTTGACGGCCGGGTCCTTCCCGAGGATGAGCTCGAGCACCCAGCCGATCGAGACGAGGCCGGACGCGAGACCGCCTGCGGAGATGACGGAGAACACCAGCGTGCCCACGGCGAGCCCGCGCCGCTTGAGCATCCGTCGCGCGAAGTGCCAGAACGCCGAGTTCCTCATTGTCCGCCATTCTGACGGCAAACCTGCCCTGCAAGCAAGTCGAGCGCCGACCAGAAGCCCGGCCAGCTCTTGGCGACGACGGCGGGGTCGTCGATCGTCACGCCGCCGCGCGCGGCGCCGAGAACCGCGAACGCCATCGCGATCCGATGGTCGGCCGAGGCCTCGATCGTCGCGGGAGTCAGCCTCTCCGGCAGCGGATGGACCTGCACCCAGTCGTCGCCCGTCTCCACGCGCCCGCCGAGCGCGCGGAGGCCCGCGGCCACGGTCGCGATGCGGTCCGACTCCTTCACGCGGAGGGTCTCGAGCCCCGTGAAGCGGCTTGCGCGGTCGGCGCAGGCAGCGAGCACCATCGCCATCACCGCTGCGTCGGGCGCGCGGGCGTAGTCGGCGTCGTGGGCGCGCAGCGCGCCATCGGAGCGCACGATGACGGAAGGCCCGCCGCGCGCAGGCACTTCCTCCACCGTGACGCCGCGCAGCGCAAGGTCGTCGAGGAACCACGAGTCAGGCTGCAGCGAGCGGCGCGTGCAGCCGACGAGCTCGACCTCGCCGCCCATGATCGCCGCGAGCGCGGCGGGATACACGGCGCTCGAGGCGTCGGGTTCGATCGCGATGTCGGCGCCGGCGACCGTCTGCGACGCGATGCGGATGCTGCGGAGGCCCGTGCCGGGCGCGGCGCGATGGATCGGCACGGGGCCGTACGCGCTCGCGGCGTCGACGCCGTGCGCGGCAAGCGCCGCGAGCGACAGCGCGATGTAGCCCGCGCTCGTCGGCTCGTCGGTGAATCGAACCTGGATCCCGCGCGCGGTCCACGGCGCGATCAGCATCAAGGCCGAGATGAACTGGCTCGACGCGGTGCGGCCGACCTCGATCCCGCCGCCATCGAGCGACTCGCCCTCGCGCGGACCTTCGATGACGACCGGCAGCGCGCGCGGCA
>CAIXEV010000484.1 GCA_903918555.1 uncultured bacterium
GAGCTTCGCGGCCGCGTTCGTCTCCGGAGCGGCTGCGTGCTTCCGCGCGGCCAACCCGTCGTGGCCGGACGACACCCAAAGCAGCGAAGGTGCGGTCGCACCTGGCGACATCGCGGGAATCTTCCGCAACGCCCTCGTCGCGAGCGGGGTGACGCTCTCTTCGTCGACGCTCAAGCGTCTCGATGCAGGTGCGCTCGTCGCGGGCTTCGACCCCGTCCCCCGCTGCCCGGGCGACATCGTGCGCGCGACTTCCGGCGAAGGCCCCGAGTTCCGCGTGAACGGCCTCGACCTCGCGGAGATGCTCGTTCGCTTCGGCACAGTGCTGACCGATCCGCGCAGGATCGAACGCGCCAACCTCGCCCCCAGCAAGCCCAAGGGCAGCACGCCCGAGGTGATCAACGGCGCCGACCTCGCCGCGCTCCTCGCGAGCTGGGGCTTCAATCCGCCGAAACCGTGTCCGTGAGGCGACCGCGCCGTGCCCGGCGCGACCTCAACCGTCCGAGTCGACCAGCTTGTCGATCTTGCGCTCGGCGCGAGCCGCATCGGCGCCAAGCCGCCCGAACATCACGAGGATGACGGCGAGCGACGCCATCGCAAGGACGAGCCAGATCGGGATCAGCCACCAGAGATCCGGCCAGACGATGACGATGGGCGTCAGGATGCACACGGAAATCGCCTGACGAATGCCCCAGCCCGTGAGCTTCCGTCGCTTCTCGGCCTGCAGTGCTTCGCTCATTCCGGCCATGGTTCACCTCGGGTTTAGGCGCGCGGGGCGCTGTCGCGGGACGCGCGGAGGATACGGAACCTGCCGGAAACTGATGCCGGGTACGAGCGGGCACCAACGGGTATCCAGCCGGAACGGGAACACTCGCTGTGTTTCGGAAACCGTGCCTGGCACGTGCCGGGAGGTGCCGTGCACCAGACGACACGTGCCGGGCACCACGCCTGCAGGGCCTTGGCTCTCCGCGCGACTTTGTTCCCCGACAACTCCGAATCCGTGCCTGGCACGTGCCGGGAGGTGCCAGGCATCAAACGGCACGTGCCGGGCATCCTGACTCGACCGCCTCGCGACGCTCGAGCGCGCCGCCGCCGAACTCAGCGTTCCGACGCGCGCGTGAACCTCACGCTTACTGGCACACGCCCCACGCGCTCAGGAGCACCGCGAGGTCCTGCGCGCCGACGCTGCCGTCGCCGTTCAGATCGGCTTCCGACGGCTTCGCCGTACCCCACGCGCTGAGAAGCGCCGCGAGGTCCTGCGCTGCGACTTCGCCGTCGCCGTTCAAGTCGGCCGGGCACGGCGGCGCCGGACGCGGAAGATCGAGGATGAAGCCCTGGATGCCGGCCGCGGTGCGCGCGGTGCCGACGATCGTGTAGCCGTCCGACGACATGCCGAGCGGAAGCGCCATGCGGATGTCGGGCGTGAGCGTGATGCCCGCCTGCGCGGCGATGGTCTCGAGCGGCGTGATCGTGCCGTTCACCCACAGGTAGCCTTCGCCGGCGGTCGCGGGCGGGAACTGCGTTCGATAGAACATCACGATGCGCGAGCCGTCGTCGCTGATGCCGGTCGGGAAGCCGCGCGGAAGGCTCGGAATCGGCGACGCGGGGAGCGCGATGTAGCCGGTCGCTTCGCTCCAGCGCCAGCCGCGGAAGCTGTTCGCGGAGGATCCGAGACCGATCACCCAGTTGCCATCGCCGGAGACGGCGCCGGCCTCGCTGACCGCGGCGCCCGTGGTCGTCGTGATCAGCCGCTGCACGCCGTTCTTCCACACCGCGCCTTGGCGGAATCCGTCGACGAGATCCTGCCAGCCGACGACGACATCGCCATCGAAGTCGCAGCTGCTCGCGCGCGTCGAGCGACCCGGCACCGTGGTGCCGAGATCGACGAGGCCGCCCGCCTGCGTGTAGGTGTAGGCGCGGGCCGCGCACAGGTTGTGCCAGCCGAGGCCGACCATCATGTTGCCGTTGCCCGACATGCCCCAGCAGCTGGTGGCGGCGAGATCGCAGCTGAATCCGAAGCTGCCGATGCGCGTCGTCGTGGCGGAGGCGATGTCGTAGAACGCGCCTTCCGTCTTGCCGGTCTGCGGATTGATCACGGTGTAGCCGATGCGCGTGCCGTCGTTGCTGACGGCCGCGGAACCCGCACCGCCCGAGCTCGGCGAGATTCCGCCGATGGTCACGAGGCCCGTGTCGCGGGTCCAGTACCAGAAGCTGCTCCCGTTGTAGCCGGCGACCACCTGCCCGTTGCTCGATGCATCGCTCGGCGTAAGGCCGGTGGGTCCGAGCAAGGTGAACGATCCCTGCGTGCCGCCTGCGAACGCCGACGACGCGAGCGCGAGGGTCAGGGTGAGGGCTGGAAGGACGCGGACAAACTGGTTCTGGCGCATTCGTTTCTCCTCGGGATTCGCGAGGTGTCTCGCGGAGGGCGAATGTAGCGCGAGGCGATCTCGCGGCGAAGCCTCTCCGCCGCAATTGGCGACCCTCGCGGCCGAATCCCGCACACGGGGCCGATTCGCGGACCGAATCCCACGCCGGGCGGTACCGTGACGGCGTGCCTCCGACAACGACGATCGTGACCCGCGTGTCGATCGCGCTCCTCTGCGCGGCCTCCCTGCTACCCGCGTGCCGTGCGGCGCCCGCACCGCATCGGAAGCCCGCGCAGCCCACGCAGCCCACGCGCCCGAACCTCGTCGTCATCTACTGCGACGACATGGGCTGGGGAGACGCACCCGGCTTTGCGGTCGCAGGCCACGAGCCACCCGCCTACACGCGCGAGATGCCGAACCTCTCGCGGCTTGCGCGCGAAGGCGCGACCTTCCGCCACTACTACACCGCGCAGCCCGTGTGCAGCGCGTCGCGCGCGGCGCTCATCACGGGGTGCTATCCGAACCGCGTCGGCATCCACGGCGCGCTCTTTCCCGATGCGAAGACCGGCATCAACCCCGACGAACGCACGATCGCCGAGATGCTGCGCGAGCGCGGCTACGCGACGATGATCGCGGGCAAGTGGCATCTCGGGCATCTCCCAGAGTTCAACCCGCTGCGCCATGGTTTCGACGAGTACTACGGCATTCCGTACTCGAACGACATGTGGCCCGCGCGCTTCGGCCGCAAGGACTTCCCCAAGCTGCCGCTGATGGACGGCGAGCAACCCGCGGAGTTCATCGAGACGCTCGACGACCAAGGGCTCCTCACCGGGAAGCTCACGCGGCGGCTCTGCGACTTCATCGCGCGGAACGCGCGCGACCGGCGGCCGTTCTTCGCGTATCTCGCGCATCCGCAGCCGCACACGCCGCTCGCGGCGAGCCCAGCGTTCACGCCGGCTGCGCGCCGCGAGCTCTACGCGGGCGTCATGCGCGAGATCGATTGGTCGGTGGGCGAGGTGCTCAAGACGCTCGACCGCGCGGGCGCGGCGAACGACACGATCGTCGTATTCACGAGCGACAACGGCCCGTGGCTGAGTTTCGGCACCGACGCGGGCAGCAGCGGCGGCCTGCGCGAAGGCAAGGGAACGACCTTCGAAGGCGGCGTGCGCGAGCCGTGCTTCGTGCGCTGGCCCGGACATGTGCCCGCGGGCGCGACGAGCGATGTGCCGTGGATGTCGATCGATCTCTTCGCGACGATGGCGGCGATCACCGCTGCGCCGGCGCCTGCGGCCGACCGATCGATCGACGGCCGCGACGCGCGCAGCGTTTGGTCGTGCGCGCCCGATGCAAAGCCCACGCAGGAGGCGTACTGCTTCTACTACAACACGAACGAGCTGCAGGCCGTGCGCATGGGGAAGTGGAAGCTGAGCCTGCCGCGGAAGTCGCGCACGCTTGCGGGAAAGCCTGGCAGCGTCGACGGCGCCGAAACGCCGTACACGAACGAGGCCGTGCCGCTCGCGCTCTACGACCTCGAGCGCGACCCCGCGGAAACGACCGATCTCCTCGCGGAGCACCCGGAGGTGCTGGCCGAGCTCCTCCGTCATGTCGAGACCGCGCGCGAGGATCTCGGCGACGCGCTCACGAAGCGCGCAGGCAGCGGGCGGCGCGAGCCCGGGCGGGTGGAGTAGCGGCCGGCGAGTCTCGCTCGTTCGGGCGCGCGGTCCGATCGCGGGCACCATCGGGCACCCGAGCGATGCGGGAGGGCGAAGTGGCAGGCAAGTGCTTGGTTCAACGGGCCGCGCCCGCTATCTTCGGTACCCCGCACCGGCCCGTCACCTCGGTGCGTCGGTCACCCATCGAGCGAGGAGCACGCCGCTCTCGCGCCGTTCGATGGGGCTGCGAATCCGTGACGCGAAGGATCCGTCCATGAACTCCACGACCGTCCGAGTCCTTGCAGCCGCATTGGTGCTACTCGGCTTGTCTCTTTCGCCAGCGCATGCGCAAGACGGATGCGGCGCGGACATCGATGGCGACGGCGTCGTGAACGGCAACGACCTCGCGAGCGTGCTCGGCTACTGGGGGCCATGCGCCGCCTGCGCGGGCGATGTCAACGGCAACGGCGCGGTGAACGGCGAGGATCTCGCGGTGGTGCTGACCCGCTGGGCGAGCACCTGCACTCCGACGGTCACCGGTCTGTCTCCAAACGCGGGACCGCTTGCGGGTGGCGTTGTGGTGACGATCACCGGAGACCATCTCCTCCATCCGACAAGCGTCAGCTTCAGCGGCACGGCGGCGACGATCCTTGCGAGCACGCGTGACTCGGTGACGGTGCTCGCGCCAGCCCGCCGCGCCGGCGCAGCGTCGGTCTCCGTTACCACTCAAGGAGGCGTGACGAACGCAGGCGTGTTCAACTACTACGGGCCGCCGACCATCGGCTGGCTGCTGCCCGACGCGGGCGCCGTGACTGGCGGCGCTCCTGTCACGATCAACGGCTCGGGCTTCTACGGCACGCCGAGTGTTCACTTCGGCACATCCGCAGCGACCGGGGTGACGGTGGTCTCGCCCACGAAGCTCACGGCCATCGCTCCGCCTGGCGTCCTCAACAGCACGGTCTCCGTCACGGTGACGACGGCCTCGGGGTCGGCGACCGCCCTCGGCGCCTACACCTACCTGGCGATCATCGTTCCAAGTTGGGCAACGCTCGTGGAGGCTGCGCCCGACCCTGCGGTGGTGACGAACGCAGCGCATCGGAGCGCGATCAGCGCGACCGGCTATGCGTGGCGCGTGCGGCACACCGCGACGCAGATCGAGATGCTGCTCATCCCGCCCGGCACCTTCAACATGGGCTGCTCTGCATCGAACCTCTACGGCTGCGATGCAAACGAAAACCCGGTCCACACCGTGACCCTCACCAACGCCTTTTACATCGGCCGCTACGAAGTGACCCAATCGCAGTGGACGGCGCGCATGGGCTCGAACCCTTCGGCCTTCCAGGCTCCAAGCGCCGAGGTCCCCGAAGCCGAAGTCCCGAATCGTCCGGTCGAACAGGTGAGCTGGCCGACGATCCAGGGGTTCCTCGCGTCCACCGGGCTGCGCCTTCCGTCCGAAGCCGAA
>CAIXEV010000485.1 GCA_903918555.1 uncultured bacterium
GAACTCACCTTCGCGTTCGTCGGCGAGACGGCGCTCGACAAGCCGCACTACTACCGCCTCGCGACGCCGTGCTTCACGATCGAGTACGACTCGACGAACGCCGACGCGTCGCATGTCCACTGCGTGTGGAGCGACCCGGCGAACAACTTCGGCGGCGATGCACTGCGCGCGCATCTGAAGCGCGAGCACGCGGTCACGCGATGAACTTGAGAACGCACGCGGCGAGCAGGGGTATCAGCGCGCATGCGACGCCGACGCCGCGCGCGTTTGGAAGCTGCAGATAGCGAGAGGCTGCGGCGGTGAGCCAGACGGCGTTGATCGTGAAGACGAGGAGGAGGAGGAAGAACGCCGGATTCAGCTCGCCGAAGACTCCGAACGGGTGAAGGTGGAAGCTCAGTTCGCTGCGCCCGGGAGTGACGAGCCCGCGCAGCAGGTTGTCCGCGACATACATAGACGCCGTGATCGGGATCAGAAGCGCGGTCGTGTAGACCATGAGCCGCACGAAGTGGCGCGGGCGGATGCGCGCACGGCGCAGCGATGTCGGGAGGAGCAGGAGCGTGAGCGGCGCGAGGAGCGTCGCAGGGACGAAGACGGCGCTCGACGATCGGAGCGCGGGCATGAGAAGTTCCCGTGCGTTTGCGTAGGCATGATGGACGATCGACTGGGTCGGCGACACCTGCACGACCTTCACGGTGATCCTTCTGTCTTGGAATGGAATCGCAGCCTTCGCGAGAGCCGGGATCGATTCCCACACGAGGCCGAGCGCGTCGGTCTTTCCCGTGGCCTGATGCACCGCGTAGACCACGCCTGCACCGTCATACTCGGAGAGCGGCGCGACGAGCGCGAGATTGACACGGCCGACGGTGGCCGCATCCGTGACCGAAGCCGCAGGCGGCGTCGCCCACGGTTTCCACCCGCGACTGAGGATTCGCTGCGATGCCGCGAGACAGTGCAGCGCCGCAAGCACCGCGAGCATGAAGACGAGCAGCCTGCGGCGCGACAGCGCAAGCGAGAGGTCGATCGACTCCCAGAATCGGAACGGCCGTGCGGTGCGCACGAGCGTGCCGAACGCGCGGCGCACGATGTTGCGCGGCGAGCAGCGCGACTCGACGAGCCACGCCGGCGCGAGCGCGGCGCGGCGGAGGCTCGCCCACTCGACATCGAGCCCGCACTCGCTGCAGGTTCCGTGCGGCTCGCCGCGGCGATCTGCTTCGTCTGCCATGACGCCGAGCAGATGCCCGCAGCGTGGGCATTCGAGCGCGGCGGATGCATCGGTGGAGTGATTCATGCGTTGAAAGCCGTGAATGCGACCACGACTGCAGCGAGCAGCGTGATCAGGTTGAGCGTGATAGCGACGACGCGCCCGCGCTCGAGCAGCAGGTAGCGCGTGCAGAACGCGTCGAGGTAGCGCGCCGAGAACGCGAGCGAGCCGAGTGGAATACAGATCATCAGCGCGATCGATGTGAATTGGGCGATGGAGTAGATGCCCGGCAGCAGGTTCCTCGAAGTCATCGCAAACCCGAACGCAGCGACTCCGAGCGCAGATGCGTTGAGGATGAGCGCGAATGGGGCAAACGAGCACGCGTAGGCGCAGCCTCGGAAGAGATGGACGCCACGGATCCTTTCGCGCCGCAGTGAGGCCGGCAGAAGGCAGAGCAGCGCGCACGCGACCACGGGGAACAGCGAGATCGCAAGCACCGCGAGCAGCCAGCGGTGGGCGCGGACGAGATTGTTGTTCGGCTCGAGGAAACTCGGGCCCGACAGCACGAAGGGGTTCGGCTGCGGGATCGCGTAGGCGCCGGTCGCGTTGGGATCCTGCGGCGTGAACTCAAACCACAGCTTGTCGCGCATGATGGTCAGTCGAACCGCACCCGTGACCGCTCGCCAGAGCGTCGCGGCATCGACCGATCGGTTCGGATTGGCCTGCGCCGATGCGTACAGGATTTCGTCTGCGCTCAGCGGGCAAAGCGGCAGAACGGCCACCAGCGCGAGGTCCGGCACGATCGAGCGACCGTTCGGGTTGGTTGTTCGATCGATGACGACGATGGGCGCGACCGCAGCGACCGCGAGCAGGTGGAGCACGATCGCGAGTCCGGCGAAGTACGCAACAAGCCCGCGCCGCGAGATCGGCGCCGACATGCGCACCGCGCTCCAGAATCGATGCGTGCGGAGCGCGCGCGTGACGGTGCGGTAGAAGCGGAGGACAACGCCGTCGCGCCCGATCCGCGACTCGATCAGCCACGGCGGGCAGTCTGCGCTCAGTTCGAGTTCGCGCACCGCGGTTTCGAGGCCGCATTCGGAGCAGATGACACGCTCGTCGCCGCGCTCCTTCGCGGCCTGCATCGCCGCTGCGATGTCGTACCCGCAGCGCGGGCATTCGAGTTTCGACGGCTGGGACGCGTCAGCGTGCATGCTCGACGAGCGTCTGCACGACGCCGAGGCCGGTCTCGGTTGCTTCGGTGCGCTCGGGATGCCACTGGACGCCGAGATAGAAGCGGCGCTTCGGGTCGATGATGCCCTCGATCACGCCGTCGTCCGACCGCGCGATGATGTCGAAGCCCTTCGCCTCGGAGATGGCCTGGTGGTGCCACGAGCGCACGGCGCCTGACTTGAGGAGCGATCCGCGCTCGGCCTCGACCGGGTGGATCGCGTCGTTGCGGTGGCGGTCGGCGTTCGGCAGCACATCGCCGAGGTGCTGGATGAGCGGGTTTCCGCGGTGAACGCCCATCATCTGCATGCCGAGGCAGATGCCGAGCACGGGCTTGTCGGGATGCGCGTCGAGCGCCTTCAGCAGCGCGAACTCCGCCTCCTGGCGCTCGGCCGCCATGCACTCCGCCTTCGGGTGCAACGCGATGCCGAACTTCGAAACATCGATGTCGTCGCCGCCGGTGATGACGACGCCGTCGACGCGATCGAGCATTTCCTCGCGCAGCGCGGCGATCGTCGGCAAGAGGACGGGAACGCCGCCCGCGGCCGCGACCATGTCGATGTAGGTTCGGCGGTTGCGCGCATA
>CAIXEV010000486.1 GCA_903918555.1 uncultured bacterium
CATGATTTCAGCCTTTCTCGCAGCGTCGATCCTCTGTCAGGTCCCTGCCGCGGCGCCGGCCGCGGATGTGCCCGCGCCGCCCATCCGACGCTCGGCCGCACCGCTTCGGATCAGAGAGGCGGCGCGCCCGTACACGGTCGCGCTCGAGGTCGATCGCGCCGCGATCGAGCGCCTCGCGCGGGACGGCGGGGGCGTGTTCTCCGTGCCGCTCTCGCCCGACTTCACGGCGGAACTCGAGCTGCACCCGTGCGGCGCGTTCACGAACGACGCGCGCGTCGAGTCGGTCAGCCGCGGAAAGCTCGGCGCGATCACCACGACGCCCGTCGCGGTGCGCGGCGCGTACCTGACAGGCCGCCTCGCCGCGGATCCGTCGAGCCACGCCTTTCTCGCCGTCAGCGATGCGGGCACCTTCGGCTATGTCGAGACCGACGAGCGCACCTTCATCATCTCGAGCGGTCCGTACGGCCGCGGGCTGCCGACCGTGTCGTACGACCTCACGGCGATGCCTCCCGGACTCATCGAGACGCCCGCGTGGACCTGCGCGACGCGCGAGCCCCTCGGGCCGCCGCAGCCGCCGGGCGACGGCGGGGTCGCTGGCTCGCCGCCATGCAGGCAGGTTCGCATCGCGTTCGAGACCGACTACGAGTTCCTGCAGCTCTTCGGCGGGAACACCAGCGCGGCGACGGGCTACATCTCCACGCTCGCGAGCGCGCTGACATCGATCTACAACCGCGACCTGAACACGAAGGTGGCGGCGGTGTACTCGCGGCTCTGGACGACGCCATCGGATCCATGGACGGCGACCAACACTTCCGAACAGCTTGACGAGTTCGTCGGCTACTGGAATGTGAACATGAACTCGATCGTGCGGGACCTCGCGCACTTCCTCTCGGGCCGCGGGCTCGGCGGAGGCGTCGCGTACCTGCCGGGCCTGTGCAACGGGACGCCCTTCGGCGTCTCCGCGAATCTCGCGGGCTACTTCCCGACGCCGCTCGTCGACAACAACGGGCAGAACTGGGACATCATGGTCACGGCGCACGAGCTCGGCCACAACTTCGGCGCGCCGCACACCCACAGCTATGCGCCTCCGATCGACGGTTGCGGCAGCTCGCCGCAGGATTGCTCGGCGGCGGCGGGCGGCAACGGCACGATCATGTCGTACTGCCATCTCTGTAGCGGCGGCATGGGCAACATCAAGCTGCGCTTCCACCCGGGAAACATCGCGACGATGCTGCAGCACCTCGGATCGGTCGGCTGCAACTACACGGGGCCCGTGCGCGCGCCGGTCGCGTTCCTCGACCGCGTGAATGTGCTCGCAGGCACGCCGACCTTGATCGATGTCCTGGCGAACGAGATCGAGTTCAACTGCGAGGGCGTGTCGATCGAGTTCCCGCAGAACCCGTCCAACAACGGCGGGCTGCTGTCGGTGAGCGCGGGGACGGGCCCGGGCGGCCGCGACCAGGTGCTCTACACGATGCCGAACGCGGGCTTCACCGGCACCGACACCTTCCTCTACCGGCTGCGCGATGCGTCCGGCCAGACCACGACCGTCGCGGTCGTGCCGACGGTGACCGCGGTGCGCGCGCCTGAGAACCCTGTGGGCGCGACGCCGCAGCTCGAGGTCGCGTACCACGCGCTGCCCGCGTTGAGCGCGCTGCCGGACTTCACCGTGCTCACGCCGTACCTGAGCGGCCTCGCGTCGGCGATCGACTACCCGACGACCGGCGGCAACTTCGCCACGAGCGGGCGCGCCGATGATGTGGGCGCGGTCTACACGGGTTGGATCGAGGTGCCCGAGAGCGGCACCTGGACCTTCTTCGTGAACTCGGACGATGGCTCGCGGCTCAAGATCGGCTCGACGACCGTCGTGAACAACGACGGGCTGCACGCCATGGTCGAGGTGTCGGGCGCGATCGCGCTCGCGGCGGGTCGGCACGCGTTGCGCGTGGAGTTCTTCGAGCGCGGCGGCGGCGCTGGCCTGATCGCGTCGTGGCAGGGGCCCGGCGTCGCGAAGGCGGCGATTCCCGCGGCGCGGCTCTTCCATGGCGGCGCGGACCTGCCCGCGGACATCGACAACAACGGCGCCGTGAACGCAGCCGATCTCGCGATGCTGCTCGGCGCGTGGGGCGGCACGAGCGGCCCCGCCGATCTGAACCGCGACGGGCAGATCAACGGCGGCGACCTTGCGTTGCTGCTGAACGCATGGTCGGCGTGAGCGCCCTCTCGCGAGCCTCGGAAGGGTCGCAAGCACCAAAGGGAGCGGCCGCAGCCGCGACCGCTCGTTCCAAGCACCAAAGGGAGCGGCCGCAGCCGCGACCGCTCAAAGTCCCTACC
>CAIXEV010000487.1 GCA_903918555.1 uncultured bacterium
ACCGCAGACACGCTCGCGGCGCTCACCGAGGCGAAGCAGCGCGGCGCGCTCGCGCTCGGCGTCGTGAATGTCGTCGGCAGCTCGATCGCGCGCGAGACCGACGCGGGCGTCTACCTGCGCGTCGGCCCCGAGATCGGCGTGGCGAGCACGAAGGCGTTCACCGGCCAGGTGATGGTGAACTCGATGCTCGCGACCTTCATCGGCCGTCGCCGCTACCTGTCGCAGGAGTATGTGTCGCACCTCCTCCGCGAGCTCGAGCAGGTGCCCGCGAAGATCGAGCGCGCGCTCGCGTGGTCGGAGCGCATCCGCGCGGCGACCGCGAAGTACATCCACCGCGAGAACTGGCTGTTCCTCGGCCGCGGCGTCAACTACCCGGTCGCGCTCGAGGGCGCGCTGAAGCTGAAGGAAATCTCGTACATCCACGCCGAGGGCATGCCCGCGGCCGAGATGAAGCACGGCCCGATCGCGCTCATCGACGAGGGGATGCCCGTGGTGTTCGTCGCCACGCGCAACTCGCAGTACGAGAAGGTGCTCTCGAACATCGAGGAAGTCCGCTCGCGCGGCGGCCATGTGATCGCCGTCGCGACCGAAGGCGACGAGGACATCAAGCGCCTGGCGCAGGAAGTCTTCTATGTGCCCGACTGCATCGAGATGTTCCAGCCGCTCGTCACGGTGATCCCGCTGCAGCTCCTCGCCTACCACGCGGCGGTGATGCGCGGCAAGGATGTCGACAAGCCGCGCAACCTCGCGAAGAGCGTGACGGTGGAGTGATCGGGTCTGATCGCCGAGGGCGAAGCCCGAGCGCCATCTGCTCAGGCTTCGCCTTCGTGGGCGCACAAGGTTCCGCCGGCGTTCCCGAGCGCGGAGCGCAGCGAAGCGCGAGCAGGTTGGCGAGAAGGTCGCCAAACGTGCCGTGTGGCATCACCTCTGGTGATGGCGGCACCGATCGCGCACCGCGCGTCACGACCGCTACGCCCGATCGCGCCGCGGCGCTGGCAATCGGTGCGCCCATCGCGCGTGCCCGGCCGCCATCACTCAAAGTGATGCCACACGCTACGACGGTCGACTCCGGCGCTGTCCGCTCAGGCTTCGCTGCGCTCCGCCTTCGTGGGCGCCATGCGCGCAGGTGCGCACACCCTCCCTTCGAACCGGCCCCCGATGAGGCGAGAGAAGTTCACACAAAACCACTCAAAAACGCTTGACTGTCATGCGGGGGGGTTAAATTGTGACAGATTTGCGGCGCATCGGCGTTGCCGCGACCGTTCGCTCTCCCCCGGAGAACTTGAAGATGCGACTCTCTCTCACGCGCTACCTGATGGCCGTCCTCTGCATGCTTGCAGCAGGGTCCTGGATCCTGCCTGTCCATACGCTTGCAGCGCCCTTGCCGGTAGCCGCCGCTTCGAGCAGCGGTGACTCAGCGTCTGGCACCGCGCACGAGGTGCTGGTGCTGGTGGAGTGGATTGAGGCGATGCGTCTCGCAGGAGAGTTCGATCGCCCAGCTTTTGCCTACAACGGCGCGGATCTCACTGGCGATGGCGTGGAGGAGATAGTCGAAGTCCTTCCACCACAACGACTCGAGACTCCCGGCGTCATACGCGTTGTCGACGGCGCGACTGGCGTGGAGCGCTACACGCTGCGCGCGGCCGAAGGGGAGAGTGGTTTCGGCGAATACGGCGCGCTAGTCGGCGATGCAGATGGTGATGGGCTTGCCGACATCGCGGTGTGGTCCTGGAGCGACGCCGATCAGGATCCACTGAGCCTCTTCGTACGCGCGCGGTTACGCGTCTACTCGGGCATCAACGGCACGATGATCGGTCTACTTCAAGCAGTTCAGGAGATCGGATCACCACCGTTGGAACTGCAGCACTTCGAAGTTTCTGTCGCGGGCGACGCGAATCACGATGGGGTTCTGGATGGCCGGGATGTCGTCGACGCGGCCTCGAGCTTCTCGTCAAGCGCTGCACTGGCACCAGCAGTCGACTGCAAGGCGGATGGCGTACTGACGATGGAGGACCTCTCGTCGGTCATCGATCGTGTGATTGAGGAGCCACAGGCTCAGCGTGCGACGATCCACTCAATGACGTTGCGGAACCTCGAAATCATCGAGTTGATTGCGCCTCCTGGCAGCGGGGTCAACCCGACCCAAATGGGCGCGGGGGGCG
>CAIXEV010000488.1 GCA_903918555.1 uncultured bacterium
GGGGCTGAACCGGGGTCTGAACCGGGGTCTCCACAGGGGTTCCCCCCGGGGTTTCCACCCGAGCGCTGTGCCATGTACCTCGCGGGTAACGAAGGGGCGCCCCCGCGCGAGCACCTGGTGCGGGCGATGGCGCATGCCCGGAAGGCCGCCGATGGGGGGAGATTGCGCGCGCTCGACATCGGCTGCGGTCCGGGACGGGAAGCGCTCGTTCTCCTCCGCGCCGGATACGAGGTCGTCGCCTTCGATCCGTACCCCGAGATGCTTGAGCTGGCGAGCGCGTTGATCGCGCGCGAGCCGGACGCCGCGGAGCTCGAGCGCCTCGTGCGATTCGAGCACGCGACGCTCGAGTCGTTCGCGCCGACGCTCGAGCCGTCGTCGTTCGACCTCGTCCATGCTGGGTTCGTGCTGCCGTTCGTGCTGCCCGCGCGATTCGACGCGTGCTTCGCGCGGCTCGCCGGATGCCTGCGCTCGGGCGGGCTCCTTTGCGGACAGTTCTTTGGCCGAGACGACGAGTTCATCCGATCGGCGGAGGCGGGGACGATGTCTTCCCACTCCCGCGAGGAGATCGACAGGCTGCTCGCGCCGTTCGAGGCGATCGAGATCGAGGAGATCAACCGTCGCGGCCGAATCGGCAAGGGCCGCGACAAGTGGTGGCATGTCTTCCATGTGACGGCGCGGCTGCGCTGATCGCCTCGCGCTTGCGAGGCGGTTGGATGTCTGCGACAACACGCCGATGCAGGACGGCTCCAATCGTCGGTCGCGCGCCATCGGATTGGTGCTGTTCGCCATCTATTGCCTCGCCTACACGGGATTCGTCGCCACCGCCGCGTTCGGCACCTTCCAGTCGGGCGTCGCCGACGGCGGGCTTGCGCGGCCCGCGTTCGAAGGGGTGAACCTCGCGGTCGTCTACGGCATGGCGCTCATCCTCGGAGCATTCGCGCTGGCCGTGCTCTACGCGTTTCTCGCGCGCGGGGGCGACGAGTGATCTACCAGACCGAACTGCTTCCCTTCGCGGTCTTTCTCGCGTTCGTCGGGCTGGTGCTCGGGGTCAGCATGCATCTCGCGCGGCGCGCCAAGAGCGCGGGCGGGTACTTCGCAGCGCACGGGCAGGTCGGCTGGTTCGTCAACGGCATCGCCTTCGCGGGCGACTACCTCTCCGCGGCGAGCTTTCTCGGCATCTGCGGGATGATCGCCTTCTTCGGGTACGACGGGTTCCTGTACTCGATCGGCTACCTCGCGGGCTGGATCGTCGCGCTCTTCGTCATCGCCGAGCCGATCAAGCGACTCGGGAGATACACGCTCGCGGACGCGCTGAACGCGAAGTTTCAGTCGCGGGGACTGAAGCTGGTCGCCGCCATCGCGACGCTCGTGATCTCGCTCTTCTACCTCGTGCCGCAGATGGTCGGCGCCGGTGCGCTCGTGAAGCCGCTGCTTGGTCTCCCTCACTGGGCGGGCGTCGTGATGGTCGGCGTCGTGGTGACCGTCATCGTCGCGACCGCCGGCATGGTCAGCACGACCTGGGTGCAGTTCGTGAAGGGATCGCTCCTCGTCGTGGTGTGCGGGCTGACGGTCGTCCTGCTCCTCGGGCGCGGATTCCGGACGCCGGACTCCCCGATTCCGCCGGATCGCGTGCAGTGGATCGAGCGCGGACCCGGCGGAACCGTCGTGAACGGCGCGCCGATCGCGCTCGACAACCAGCTCGACTCGCGGCTGCGCGCGGAGCATGCAGTCGGCTTCGGCAGCGTCGCGGCGCTCCCGGGCGGCGCCACGGAGTCCGGACCACTCGGGCCGATCGGATACCTCGAGACCTTCTCGCAGTCGACCATCACCTCGTGGAAGAAGACCGAGTCACGGCAAGCGGACGGCACCGTGCGAACCGAATTCACGCCGGTCGAGCGGAAGGGGAGCGACCTGCTTCTTCCGGGGGCGAGTCCGACCTTCAAGGGCGTGCGCGCCGACGGACTTGCGCCGAAACTCGACTTCCTCTCGCTCATGCTCGCGCTGTTTCTCGGGACGGCGAGCCTTCCGCACATCCTCATCCGCTACTACACGGTCAAGGACGCAGCGGCGGCCCGGAAGAGCACGGTGGTCGGCATCGGGGCGATCGGCATCTTCTATGTCCTGACGCTTTATCTCGGCATCGGCGCGATGACCAGCGGCGCGCTCGACCCGATGGATTCGAACATGGCGGCGCCGCTTCTCGCGCGCACCTTCGGCCAGTCGCTCTTCGCGGTGATCAGCGCCGTCGCCTTCACCACCGTGCTCGGCACGGTGAGCGGACTGATCCTTGCCGGCGCGGGCGCCGTGGCGCACGACCTGCTGCGCGATGTCTTCCGTGTGGAACTCAGCGATGGCGAGCAGGTCCGCGCCGCGAAGATCGCGTCGGTCGCGCTCGGCGCCGGCGCGATCGTGCTCGGCATCGTCTTCGAGAAGATGAATGTCACCTTCCTCGTCGGCTGGGCGTTCAATGTCGCGGCGAGCGCCAACCTTCCGTCGCTCGTGATGCTGCTCTTCTGGCGCCGCACAACCCGCGAGGGCATCATCGCCGCGATGTCCGTCGGCCTCGTGTCGTCGCTCGCGTGGATCCTGCTGTCGGCCGACACGCTCGAGAAGGTCTACGGGTACTCCGCGGCCGAGTCCGCCGAACGCACGATCGTCCCCTTCAGCCAGCCGGCGATCGTCACGGTCCCGCTCGGCTTCGCGGTGCTCGTGGTGGTCTCATTGCTTTCGCGGCCGCGACCTTCGGCGCCGGCCTCGCCAGAGTGAGCCGTGGATCTCACCAGAGTCAGCCGTGGATCTCGCCAGAGTGAGCAAAGGCCTGCGGACCTGAGGCGAAGCCTCAGCCCGCAGGCCAGTTGCGAAC
>CAIXEV010000489.1 GCA_903918555.1 uncultured bacterium
CCTGGCACTGACTGGCACGTGCCGTGCGCAAGTCGGTCGAGTAAGGTCGTCTCCAACGTCGTCAGGTCCCAAATCCCCCCGCGCGCCGGGTTCCGTCCGAAGAAGCCCCCTTCCCACGCCACGAGCCAGACACCACCCCATGCCATTTCACCACCCCATCCGACTCGTCATGCTTCTCCTCGGGCTCGGCCTAGGGCTCGGCCTCGCGACCGCCACGATCGTCGGCTGCGCATCAACCGAGCGATCCCAGCGCGAAGTCGCCGCGAGCGCGTTCACCGACCTTCGGCGCGAGATCGAGGCTCAGGTCGCCGATCCGTCACGGCGCGCCGAACTCCTCTCCCTGACCGATGAGTTCGAGAAGCTCCTCGATGAGGCGGTCGCCTCGCGCAGCGAGACCGAGGCGCGCATCATGGCGCTGAACGCAAGCTACGACAGCACCGAGGCCGAGTTCATGGCGACGCTCGCGAAGGCGCGCGCGTCGACCCGCGCCCGCCAGGAGCGCCTGCTCGAGATCCAGTCGCGCGCGAAGGGCATCCTGACCGCGCCGGAGTGGGAGAATCTCGGCGAGTTCCGAACCATCGCGCTCGAAGCCGCCGCCAAGCTTGCCTCGCATCACGATGCAGGCCACGCCGCTCCTCGCGGCGAGAAGGAGGCTGTCCGATGATCTTTGCCCTGCTTGCAATCCTCTTCCTCGGCTCAGGCGACTCGTCGCTGACGGCCATCTTCGACCGTGTCGAGGCGCACATCGGCGAGACCGTCAAGGACCGCACGCGCCGCAAGGAGCTCCTCGCGATCACCGACGACGCGCAGGACGCGACCAAGGCCTACGCCGAGTCCCGTCGAGAGATCCTCGACGACTGGATCGCGCTCGGCAAGCACGCGTCCGGCACCGATGCCGAGTACCGCGCCCTCGTCGAGCGGCTGCGCACCGAGGCGGCGGAGTACGAATCCACGATGATCCGTCACCGCTTCGCCCTCAAGTCGAAGATGACGCGCGAAGAGTGGACCGCGACATTCTCCGCCCCGGCGCCCGTCCCCGTGCGCCTCGCGGACCTTGCCGGCACCACCTGGACCTGCACGCGCATCGAGGGTCTCGAACTGCCCGAGGGCTCTCCCCCGACCCTCGAGTTCGGTGCGGCGGATGAGTCGGGCGTGGTGAAGATCGCCGGGTACGGCGGGGTCAACCGATTTGGCGGCACGGCGAACGCCGTCGGCGCGGGGCTCGCGTTCGGACCGATGATGGCGACGCGCATGGCTGGCCCGCCGGAGCGCATGCAACTCGAGCGCGCGTATCTCGGCATCTTCCACGCGATTGACGACGCATCGCTCTCCGGCGACACGCTCCTGCTGCTCGACAGCCACGACACCGTCGCGACCTTCACGCGCACCCAGCGGTAGCGGCGCGAACGCGCGCGCAAAGCCTGTCGGCCATCTCGAGGCTAGACGCCGTTTCCCCACGCCGCGAGAAGCGCCGCGAGGTCCGGGCCGCCGACCGTGCCATCGCCGTCGAGATCCGCCGCGAGAAATCCGCTCGCGGCGGCGGTCTGCCCCCAGCTCGCAAGGAGCACCGACAGGTCGCTGCCGTTCACGAAGCCGTCGGCATTGATGTCGCCGACGAGACCGACGGCGAAGGTCACATGCTGCGTGCCGGCGACCTTCGCAAGGATCGGCGCGAGCCCGAGCTCACCGCTGCCCGCGGCGAGGCTCGGCATCCACTGGTTCGCGTGCACGCCGTTCGTGCGCTCGAGGCCCGCGGCGAGCGAGATGCGCCCGCGGAAACCCGCGGGAAGCCCGAGTTCCGCGAACGGAATGCGGAGCTCGAAGCCCGTCGTCGCAGCGGTCGACCCGAGCGTGTTCGTGTTGTCGAGCGCGACCTCGAGCCCGTTCGGATTCGCTCCACCCGAGAGGACGCCGCGCCCGCCGTTCACAGCCGATGCGCCGCGATAGGCCTTCGCAGCAAGCGTCGGCGCCGTCGGCAGCGACACCGCGTCGACATAGAGGAGCGCGCCGACCGAGTTCACGGCGAGCAGGACATCGGGCGCGAAGCCTGCGTCGAAGGTCGTGCCATCGAGCGGCGCGAGCCCTGCCGGCGGCGCGGGAAGATGCGCGGTCACGAGACGGCTCTGCCCCGCCGGTGTGCCAGGATTGACATCGACGAACAGGTTCAGCGCGGTCCCGTCGGCCGGCAGGTTGCCCGTGACCGCCACCCGCAGCGCGTCGCCATCGGCGCGCGCGTAGAGCCGGTTGAGCTCGCCGATGTTGTCGCCGAGGGTCGAAACCGCGAGTTGCGTCGAGAAGAGCGACTGCGCGCCCGCGTCGAACGGGATGCTGCGGCCGTCGATGTTCGCCGTCGATGTCTCGACCGGCGGCGTGAGCGCAACCGTGCCGATGAACCAGCTGCGCGCCGCAAGCGAGACCGGATACGCACCGCGGTTCGCCGTCGTGACCGCGGGCAGCGCTCCGCCACCCTGCAGGTTCACGGGAACAGAACCCGCCGCGGGGACGCTGAATCCGCTCAGGTCGATGGTCGAGCTCGTCGTGCTCGAGTTCAGGTTGACGACGACGAGCACCGTCTGATCGGCCTGATGCCGCACGAAAGCGTAGATCCTGTTGCTCGGGCTCGTGACCGGCAGATACGAACCGCGGCGCAGCGCGATCGAGTTCCTGCGCACCGCGATGAGCGATCGATAGGTCTCGAGCATCGAGCCCGCGACGCCCTGCTGCTCCTCGACGCTGCGGCCGTCGTTGCTCGCGCTGAATACAGGCGGAATTGTGCCTGCCGTGATCGCCGGATAGTTCGACATCGGCGCGCCCGCGACGGCCTTCCACTTGAACGGCTCGCGCATCGGCAAGTCGTCGGCATCGGTGCCCGTCACCGCCTTCGTGCCGCGCATGCCGAGTTCGTCACCGTAGTAGATGTTCGGCGGAAACGGCTGCGTGAACAGGATCGCCGCCGCGACCTTCTGCCGCGCGGTGTTGTTGCCGAGCACCGAGGCGAGGCGGTCCGAGTCATGGTCGCTCATCTGCGCGACAACGAGTTTGCCCGCGGGCACCGCCGCGTAGGTCGCGGCCATCGAGCTGTAGAGCCCCGCGGAATCGCGCAGGTTCACCGCGTCGCGCGACGCGAACTGCCACGGCTTGGTGATGACGGCGTTGAACGCGTTCGGCTGCAGCAGGTCGGTGCCGTAGTTGCCCCAGTCGCTCGGCTCGCAGAAGAGGAACACATCGCTCCGCACCGCGCGCAGCGCCGAGCACCAGGTGTTCCAGAAGTCGATGTCCGCGCCCCAGCCCTCGCCGCCAGACGCCCACGCGTGGTCGAGGCGGAAGCCGTCGACGCCATCCGACGGGTCGCCGTCGCCGTTCGGATCGAGCCACTTCTTCGCCCAGTTGACGATCGTGGTCACGGTCGCGGGGTTGTCGAGGTTCCAGTGGATGAAGCCGACCTGCGAGCCGTTCCAGGTGTTGAAGGTGTAGCCGACGGAGGTCGTGTTCGCGGCGTTCGTGAACGCGAGCCACGAGTCGTACTGGCTTGCGGGGTTGCCGAACGCGGACTGGTAGTACGGCGAGTTGTGGCTGATGCCGTAGGCGACGAAGTCGAGGATGACCTTGATGCCGCGCGCGTGCGCCGCGTTCACGAATGCGAGGAACTCGGGCTCCGTGCCGAAGCGCGGGTTCAGCGTGTCCGGCAGCCCGTGCTGGTAGCCGTGGTACGCCGGCGACGAGAAGATCGGCTGGAGGTAGACCATCGTCACGCCGAGCGACTGCAGGTAGTCGAGGCTCGCCGTCGATGCGAGGCCGCCGAAGTCGCCGAAGCGCGTCTGCACCGAACCCGTCATGTCCAGGTTCGAGTCGCGCCAGGCGATCGGCATGATCTGGTAGACGACCTCGTCCGCGTGCGGACGGACGATCGGCGGCGTCGGCGCGGCCGTCGCGTGCAAGCATGCGGTTCCAAGGGCGAGAATCGCGGCAGTCCAACGCATCGGCATGGGGAGAGGATACAGGCCGCGCTCGGGGCGACCAAGGCCGATCGCGCGGCCGCGAGGTTCCCGTCTCCACCCCGACCGGCGCACGGCACGTGCCGTCCAGTGCCTGGCACTGCATGGCACGCGACTGGCACCTGACTGGCACCTGCCTGGCACCAGTTGCGCGC
>CAIXEV010000490.1 GCA_903918555.1 uncultured bacterium
GGCGGCGGCGAGCCGACGGTCGTGCACGAGGCCGATGAGCCCGGCCGCGAAAGGCAGCAGGATCGCGACGGGGTGCGCCCACGCCGCGAAGGCGCAGGCGACCGCGAACAGCGCGTAGTCGCCGCGCGCGCCCGTGCGCGCGGCGCGCGCGAGCCCGAGCGCCGCGACCGTCGCGCCCAGGATGACGAACGCATAGCCGCGCGCCTCCGCGCTCTCGAGGACCGCGATCGGCGCGAAGGCCGCGACGAGCGCGAGTGCGTTGCCGAGCCGCGCGTCGCGCAGCGCCACGCCGAGCGCGAACGCAGCCGGAATCGTGGCGATTCCTGCAAGCACCGCGGGCAGCCGCACGACGAGTTCGCCGACCGAGCCGAACACCGTGACCGAGAGCCACACCGCGAGCGTCATCGGCACATGGTTCGTCGGCACGGCGTACGAGCCGAACGCGACGCCGGGGCCCTCGAGCGCGAACGACAGGAGCGCGGAGATCTCGTCGTACCAGAGGCTCTGCGACCCAAGCGCGAGCCGGAGCGCGGCGCCGACGGCCACCAGCGTGCCAAGGACGATTCGCTCGCGCGAGGATGCCGCCGGCCACGCGCGCGGCAGGGGCTCTCGCGCGGCGCCTGCGCCACAGAGCCGCACGAGCCACCACACGAGCGCCGGAATCGCGGCGGCTCCGATCGCGAGCGCGATGCGGAAGAACCCGGCGCCGCGCGTGGTCGCCTCGGGGATTGCGCCGCCGAGCCGCGCCACGCGCTGCGGATGCGCGAAGGCCTCCGCGAAGGTCGCCGTCGGCACGAGCGCAAGCGCTGCGCAGGCGAGGCCGATCGCGCACGCCGTGAGGAGCACGGGGTCGCGGAGCGGCGTCGTTGGGGAGGCGGTGCTCGTCATGAGGTCAATTCAATCGCTCTTCGGCCGCTCGTCGATCGAATCGGGAATCGGCGTCTCGATCGAGCCTGCGTTCAGGCGCACCGCGAGGGTCGACGAGATGATCGGAATCGCGCGCAGCACCTCGACATGCACGAAGGGCAGCAGCAAGAGCGCCGCGACGCGCGCGCCCGTCGAGACCGCGAAGACGAGCGCGTAGGTCGATGGATCGGGGCTGTCGCCGAGCAGGAACGCGCCGGCGATCGAGCCGCCCGCCATCGCGAGCGAGTTCAGGAAGAAGAAGCCCGACATCACGCTCGTGCGCTCGTCGGACGGAATCGTCTCGAGGAAGAGCAGGAATGTCGCGAGTTCCCACGCGCCCTGCAGCACGCCGCTCACGGCCTGGATCGCGAACATCCCCGGCACCGACTGCGCCCAGATCCACGGCAGGATCATGAACGCCGTGCCGACCGCGCCGATCGCAAGCAGGCTGCGCGCGCCGCGCGACTTCGCGTACATGCCGAGGAAGGGGAGCGCGATGCTCTTCGCGGCGAAGCTCGCGCCGATGAGGCCGAGGTAGAGCGCAGGCGACACCTCGAGCTGCTTGAGGAGATAGGGGTTGAGGAACGGCTGGCCCA
>CAIXEV010000491.1 GCA_903918555.1 uncultured bacterium
GAGCGCGCCCGCATCGGCGCCGAACGCGTTGCGGAGGAGCTCGCACACGACGCCGAGCGGTGTGCCGTTGCCGGCGTAGAGCGCCGGGTCGATGCCCTCGACCTGCTCGGGCGCGGTCGCGCGCGCGGCGGCGGCGGCCGGGGCGATCGGCTTCGCGTCGACCTTGGCCGTGCGCGACGGGCGCACGACCACGCGTTCGCCCGCGAAGCGCAGCGTCGCGCCCTTGGCGCCCGCGTCCGCGAGCTTCTCGCGCACGGCGGCGATCTCGATCTCGAACGCCTTGTCTGCGCCGCGCGCGATCTCGACCTCCGCGAAGCGCTGCGCCTCGTCGCCCTTCAGCTCGGCGATGTCGGCGAGCGTGACCGGGTCGCCGGGCGCCACGCGCGCCGACGGACGCAGCGCGATCGTGTCCGCGAGGGTCGTGGACGCGCACGCGAGTGCGGCGGGAAGCGCGAGGAGGATGAGTCGGGCGATGCGCATGGATGGTTCCGTGTCGTGGCGTCAGCTGTTCACGCCGCCTCGATTACGAGCGGAGATTCGTGATGTTGCGCAGCGTCTCGCTCGACGCCTGGATCACCTGGCTGTTCATCTCGAAGGTGCGCTGGGTCTTGATGAGCGTGACCAGTTCGGTCACCGGATCGGAGTTCGACGCCTCGAGGAAGCCCTGGCGGATGCCGCCGAGGCCATCGAGCGTCGGCTCGCCCTCGAGCGGCTGGCCGCTTGCGAGCGTGGGGATGTAGACATTGTTTCCGACCGTCTCGAGGCCGGATGGATTCACGAAGCGCACGAGGGTGATCTGCCCGAACTCGACCGCGTCGACCTGACCGGGCACGCTGCCGGAGACGATGCCGTCCTGCGAGATGTTCACATCCTGCGCGTTCTCGGGGATCTGGATCTCAGGCTGCAGCCGGTAGCCGGGCGAGTTCGCGAGCACGAGCTGGCCTTCGCTGTTCAGCGTGAAGTTGCCTGCGCGCGTGTAGCCGATGCCTTCGCCGAGATCCGCGGGCACCTGCAGCTGGAAGAAGCCGTCGCCCTCGATCATCATGTCGTAGGTGAGGCCGGTCGCCTGCGCGGGGCCCTGCTCGAAGTTGATCTGGGTGCCCGACACCTGCGTGCCGAGACCGACATAGAGGCCCGTCGGGCGCTGCACCGAGTTGCCTGCGGGCAGGCCGGGCTGCGCGAGCTCCTGGTAGAAGAGGTCCTCGAAGTTGGCGCGCGACGCCTTGAAGCCGGTCGTGTTCGCGTTGGCGATGTTGTTCGCCGTCACATCGAGGCTGATCGAGCAGGCCGACATGCCGGTCGCTGCGGTGTTGAGTGCGATGTAGCTCATCGAGGTGTCCTTTTCGTCGTGGCCGCGGTCGCGGCGAGTTGGGTCGTGGAGCGATCAGGCGAAGCGGCCGAGCACATCGACGAGCCGGCCCGTCAGCTGGTCCTGGTACTGCATGAGCTTGGTGGAGAACTCGATTCCGCGCGAGACCTTCACGAGGTCCGCGAGCGCGAGCACCGCGTCGACGGTGCTCTCCTCGAGGGCGCCTTGCTTCACGCCGGTGTCTGCGGGCGCCGCGGCGGTCTGGCCGCCAAGCACGCGCATGAGGTCGCGTCCTTCCTTGCGGAGGTTCGCCTTGTCGGTTGGCATCACGAGCGCGAGGCGACCGACTTCGTTGCCCGACTGGAACACGCGGCCGGTGCCGTCGATGACGAGGTCGGGGTCTTCCGCGTCGAGCACGATCGGGTTGCCGTCGATGCCCTGCACGGTCGCGCCGCTGCCGGCGAGGGCGAGGCGGCTGTCCTTGTCGCGGACGAGCTCGCCGGCGCGGGTCACGAACGCATCGCGCGTGCCGCTGACGGCCGGGTTCTGGACGAGGAGGAATCCATCGCCTTCGAGCGCGATGTCGAGGCTGCGACCCGTCTGGCGGAGGGCGCCCTGGCGGAGGTCGATGCCGGTCGGCTTGAAGAGCTTGCCTCCGCCGAGGGCGTCGAGCGCGCGGTTCGCGTCGTGGTAGACGCCGCCGTTCTCGAGGTTCTCCGCCCGGCGCGCCTCGAGGTTGAGGTAGTCGGCCTTGAAGCCCACGGTCTGCGCGTTCGCGAGGTTGTTCGCGATGGTGTCGAGACGGCGCATGCCCGTCACGACTCCGGCGGTGGCAAGGTGGAATCCGTAGTTCATGCGAGCGCTCCGTCGCCCGAGGAGGCAATCGGCGCGCCAGCCTCCGCGGTCGCGGGGTGGAAGCGCCACACGAAGCTGGGCGAGCGGGCGGTGGCGGGGATCACGCAGCCTTCGTCTGACGCGGTGGCGGCGGCGAGGTCCGCGAAGAGCGGGTCGTGGGGGCGCTGGGTGGGGGTGCGGGCCGACTGGGCGGCGTTGCGGGCGGCGCGAAGGAGTTCGGCGGCCTGGGAGCGCTGCAGGAGCGCATAGGCGCTGCGGGTTCGGTCTTCGGCTGCGGCGAGGCGTGCGGCGCGCGCAATCGCTGCGCCCACCAGATCAAGCGAGGGCAAATCCTGCCGATCAGTGCGCGAGGGGCCGCGCTCCGCGGAAATCACGCGGAAAACGAACGAATTGGCGGCTGACTGGGCGTCTGGCATGCGGCACTCCTTGCCTGTTGTTGGCGCCGCGACCTCCTGTCGCGGGCGTCTCTGGCATGACATGCAAGCCGCGTGCCCGTCCTCGGCGGGGCTCGCGTGGGCTGCGGGCGAGTCCCCCTGCAACCCACCGAGGTGACGAGATGAACACCGATTGGTGGAATTTCGGGTCGCCACCGCGATCTTTCGCGCGAGTTCGACCCGTATGCCGATTCTTGAGGACCTGTCGATGTCGCTCGACTCACCCGTGAACCCTGAGAGCAATTCAAGTCAACTTGACTCTGTTGGCTCCGCGGTTCGTTGGACGCTCGGCAACCTCGACCAGGCTTTCGACCAGGCTCTCGATGAAGCGTTCCGAACCTGCACCACCATCCATGCCGTCCTCCGCGACGAGCTCGGCCGCGCCGCCGGTCCCGAAGGCGTCAGCCAAGAAGCCAGCGGGGGAGAGCAAGGGAGCGTCGCTGCTGAAGTCCGCCGCTTCCGCTCCTGCGAAGGGCCGATCGCGGACGGTGAACCTGGCGAAGGCCTCTGTGCTCGCGAAGGCGTCTGTGCTCGCGAAGGCCCCGCGGGCACGAACTCGTAAGGCCGCTTCGGCAGGCGCCGCGCCCCGCGGCACGGCGGAGTCGAGCGGCTTCGCTTCCGCCCTCAGCCGCTTCAACGCCTACATCCGCATCGAGTGCGGCCTCGCCCGCGCCACGCTGGAGGCCTACGGCCGCGACCTCGACGACCTCGTCGGCGACCTCTCCGCGCGCGGCGTCACGACGCCCGCCGCCGTCGAGCCCGCGCACCTCGTCGAGCATGTGCGGTTTCTCTCGCGCGAACGCGGCCTCGACCCCGCCACGATCGTGCGCCATGTCTCGACCGTGCGCGTCTTCTTCCGATTCCTGCACGCGAGCAACCTCATCGCGCAGAACCCCGCGCGGCTCCTCGAGCGGCCGACGAAGTGGCGCAAGCTGCCCGATGTCATTTCGCCCGCGCAGATGAAGAAGCTCGTCGAGGCGCCGACGCCCGACAACAGCGACCTCTGGGAGCGCGACCGCGCGATCCTCGAGCTCATGTACGCGGCCGGTCTGCGCGCGAGCGAGGTCGGGTCGGTGCGGCTCAACCAGTGGTTTCCGACGATCGCGTCGCTCCATGTCGTTGGCAAGGGCTCGAAGCAGCGCGTGGTCCCCGTCGGCATGCTTGCCGCGCAGGCGCTCACGCGGTGGCTCGAAGCCGTCCGCCCCGGCATCGTGCAGGGTGACGAGGCGCGCGCCGACCATCGGCTCTTCGTCTCGAACCGCGGCCGGCCGCTCGAGCGCGTGGCGGTCTGGATGCTCGTCAAGAAGTACGCGGCGGCTGCGGGCCTCCACAATGTGCACCCGCATGTCCTGCGCCACAGCTTCGCGACCGACCTCCTCCGCGGCGGGTGCGACCTCCGGACGGTGCAGGAGTTCCTCGGCCACTCGAGCGTCGTCACCACGCAGATCTACACGCATGTGGACAAGTCGCGGCTGCGCGAGACGGTGACGCGGTTCCATCCGCGGTTCGACCGCTGATTTCCCGCCCCATCGCGTGCATGGAGGCGGTAGCCTCCCGCGAAGCCACATGCTCACGACCGAACCGTGCATCCTCGTCATCTTCGGCGCCTCGGGCGACCTCGCCTCGCGCAAGCTTGTTCCTGCGATGTACGAGATGCATGTCGCGGGGCAGCTGCACGCGTCGACGGTGATCCTCGGCGTGTCGCGCACGCAGAAGACCGACGACGCGTGGCGCGACGAGCTGAAGGCGTGGGTGTCGCAGCAGGTGAAGAACTTCGACGCGGCGAAGTACGCGGAGTTCGCGAAGCGGCTCTTCTACTTCCCGGGCGACGCGGTGAAGAGCGAGTGCTATCCGCCGCTCGAGAAGCGCCTCGCCGAGCTCGCCGCCGAGAAGGGAACGCGCGGCAACCTGCTCTTCTTCCTGTCGGTCGCGGAGAACCTGTACGAACCGATCGTGCAGCAGATCGACGACGCGGGGCTTGTCGTCGAGGGCAAGCGCTGGTGCTCGATCGATCCGAACACGAAGAGCTGGCAGCGGATCATCGTCGAGAAGCCGTTCGGCCGCGACGCCGCGAGCGCCGCGAGCCTGAACCGCGCGCTCGGCCGCGCGTTCGAGGAGGAGTCGATCTACCGCATCGACCACTACCTCGGCAAGGAGCTCGTGCAGTCGATGCTCGTGCTGCGCTTCGCGAACTCGATCTTCGAGCCCGTGTGGAACTGGCAGTACATCGACCATGTGCAGATCTCCGCGGCCGAGACCGTGTCGGTCGGGCAGCGCACCGCGTTCTACGACCAGACGGGCGCGATCCGCGACATGATCCAGTCGCATCTCTTCCAGGTGCTTGCGTTCGTGGCGATGGAGCCGCCGAGCCTGTACACGCCTGAGAATGTGCGCGCCGAGAAGATCAAGATCATCGACTCGATCTCGGTGCCGACCGCCGACGAGGTCGCGTCGCACTGCGCGCTCGGGCAGTTCGCGTCGGACGGCAAGGAAGCCGCGTACCACGAGCTCGCGGGCGTCGCGCCTGGTTCGACCACTGAGACCTACGCCGCGATCAAGGTGCACTTCGACAACTGGCGCTGGGCGGGCACGCCGTTCTACATCCGCACGGGCAAGAAGCTCGCGCAGAAGCGCACCGAGGTCGTGGTGCAGTTCAAGCCGCCGGCCGCGAACCTCTTCCGCAAGGTGCCGGGCTTCGGCGGCGAGGCGCCGAACCGTCTCGTCATCGAGATCGCGCCGAAGGAGCGCTTCAACCTGCGCTTCGAGGTGAAGGTGCCGGGCTTCGGCCTGCGCGGCGCGAATGTCGACATGCAGCTCGACTACGCGGACCAGTTCAAGACCGAGCCCGTGGAGGCGTACGGGCCGCTGATCGTCGACGCGATGCGCGGCGACCAGACGCTCTTCAAGCACCGCGTCGAGGTCGAGGGCGCGTGGAACGCGGTGATGCCGTTCCTCGACGAACGCTCCGCGGCCGCGCGCGCGGGGATTCACGCGAACTACGCCTGCGGCTCGTGGGGCCCGGCGAGCGCCGACGAACTGCTCGCGCGCGACGGGCGCGCGTGGCGCAACGAACCGTGAATCCGCGACTGGGACGGTCGGGTACTCTGTACGGATCGCCTTCCGCGAGGCCCGTATGAGCGACGACGAGACCGGACCGTACAAGATCCTCGACGAGATGCCGCCCACGCCGCGGCTGCCGGGCTCCGTGTCGCTGTTCGACCACGCCGACGGCGCGATCGACGCGATTGGACTCGACATCGTCAACCAGGCGAAGGCGTGCGTGCGCAGCTTCGGCGACTTCCACCTCGCGCTCTCGGGCGGCTCGACGCCGATGCCGCTCTACCAGCGCATGATGATCGACCCCGCGTTCCGCGACATGCCGTGGCGGCGCACGCATCTTTGGATCGTCGACGAGCGCTGCGTGCCGTTCGAGGACGAGCGCTCGAACTACAGGCAGATCGCGGAGCTGATCGTCGACCACTCGGGGATCCCACGCTCGCAGGTGCATCCGATCCATGCGTACGAGCCCGACGCAGACCGGCTCTACGAGGACGAACTGCGCGAGACGCTCGGCTGGCGCGAGAAAGGGCACGACCGCCTCGACTTCGTGCTGCTCGGGATGGGCGACGACGGCCACACCGCGGGCCTCTTCCCGCATTCGGACGCGCTGCGCGTCGACGACCGCTTCGCGTGCTTCAACCGCGGCCCGCAGGTCACGCCGCCAGACCGCGTGACGATGACATACCCGCTCATCAACAGCGCGCGCTTCATCGGCATCCTCGTGCTCGGCAAGAAGAAGGCGCACATGGTGCACCGCATCGCGACGGGCGCCGACCCCGTGCGCGACATCCCGATCAAGGGCGTAAGCCCGATCGGCGGCGAACAGCGCTGGTACCTCGACAGCGACGCCGCGCGATGGGGGTGAGTGCGGCGTCAGCGGGCGCGCGGGCTGGCCGCCGCCGGCTGCAGCGCGTCGCGCAGGAAGCGCGAGCGCGACTCCTCGTCGCCGCAGCTGGCGAAGCATGCGGTGCGCGCGCGGCCCTGCGTGGTGTCGACTTCGGCGAGGCGCGTCTCGAGTTCGGCGAGCGGGCAGCGCGCTGCGCGCGCGAAGTCCTCGAGCACCTCGTAGGCGCGCATGATCCCCCGCATCGCGACGGGCGCAGATCTTGTGCGCGAGATCCCGATCAAGGGCGTAAGCCCGATCGGCGGCGAGCAGCGCTGGTACCTCGACGGCGACGCTCCGCGTTCCTGGACGCGCCACGCGGCTGCTTCGGATCCCTGCGCCCCCGTGGCAGACTGTCTGGCGCGATGCATGGACCTCTCGGCATCCCGCGCGGCTGCCCCGTCGCCGGAACTGGTCGCGCAAACACCTCCGATGTTCAATTGACAGTATCTTGCGACCAATATGCTTGACAAAGAAGGGTGGGTAGCTTGGACTCGCTGACTGTGGCCGCAGGGCGCGGAAAAGTGTTCTCTTTCGAATTGATACGAGGAAAATCCATGCGTTGCTTGAGGCGCGAACCGAACTCTCCCGCGCCTGCTACTCGCGCGTCATCAGTTCGGTCAATCTGGAGACTCTGGACATGCGATTCAGCCCAGGCTGTCAGGAATGCGAGATACAAGGCGACGTGGGCCTTGAGCAGCTTGGTTGGCAGACTGGTGCTGGTTGAGAATCATCGATTTCAAGGAGTCTGGCCTTGACCGTCATCTGCTTCTTTGCATTTCTGATGGCCGCACAGTCTGGCGGAGGTCTTCCTGGCAAAGCTCCGGGGAGCGCGTCTGCGGTTCCGGCGGTCGAGGCGATCGTCTCACCCGTGCGAGCGATTGATTCTCCATTCATGCTGTTGACCGAATCGGAGCGGGCCGAGCAGACCCTCGCTGTCACCAGATTATTTGCAGTCTGTGACGGACTTGGTGCAGGGAGCGTGGTTGCCTCGAAGCCACCTACGCGCAGAGTCGGTGTTGGTGCGATGCGCGCGACGAGCAAGGCTGGTCCGAATGGCGGGCGCCTGACCGAGGTTGAGATCGGGCCCGTGGTACTTCAGCCGTCTGAGGGGCCGGCAACGCAAACGGCCGAGACGCTTCCTTGGTGGGATCGTCGGATCGCTGAGTTCAGCGTACCGTCACCAGATGTTCCAGCCCCCGAGGCGCCTCCAGCGCCGTGTGAGGAGGCAATGAGGCCGATACGGTCTGTTCTGCCCGATAGCGCGGAGGCAGTCGCGCGAGCGGTGCAGCGACATTCGGTTGCAATCGATGCACTCGTCCAGCTTCGCGGCCTGAATGGACAGCCGAGCCGGAACCCCAAGGTGACCGTGCCTGCGCAGCCCGCGCTTGCGACGGATCTTCTCGAAGCAGTGACCTGGCTTGAGCTGGCTGACGCCAGCCAGGCTGGCCTCCGTCTCGACGGCCGCGTCAAGGAGGCCGACACGGTTGTTGCCGACATCTTGGCCCTTCTGAAGGCGATTCGGTGCCCATCGATGGCGTCGTTACTCGCGGAACGAGTACCGCCGGGGCGCGAGGGCTTCGCGTCACTCTCGCTGCACCCCGATTGGCGCTCTGACGCGTGGTTGCTGGTGGAGCCGATTGTTCGGATCCGCGCAAACCAGGAGCGAGCCTCAAAGGAGTTCACATTGCTTGCCGAGCGGATAGGCCGAGAAAGCGGTCTAGCGCCCGAGGCGATTGCTGAACTGAAGTCGCGTCTCGCGACGGTCGCAGACAACCTCCCGCCGGGATTCGAGTGGACACAGCGCTTCCAGGACGACTGCGAGGCCCACATGCGAGACGCCTTCCGCGCCAACGCGACCTTCGGGGGCGTGCCGCGCTATCCCCCGTTTGAGCCTCGGAATCCTGTCGTCGCGTCGATCTACGCACGCACGGTGGCCTTCGAGGTCTTCGGTTACGCGTGGTCGCAGCCAGGAGCAATGCTGCCATCGATGGTCGAAGCTCGGCAGGCGGGGCTCGACGAGGTCCTTAAGCCCTTCCGGACTGCGCTTGGCGACGGAAGCCTGGTATCGCTGGCGGGCGTTGATCAGGGGCGTGTGGCGATCGACCTGATCGAGCGCTTTCTCTCGAGCGAGGACACACGCTGGAAGCCCTGGATGGTGTTCCCGGCAGCTCCTGAGGCTGCGAGCGAAGCCGCGGCGTCCTTGCGGAGCGTGGTTCTCGGTGAATTGAGAAGCCTCAACGAATCGTTCGTTCCGGGACTGACGGTCGGAGGGAGCGTCCAGTGGGAGCAGATCTGCTGGGAGCTTGACGGGGTGTTTGGATCGACGGGATCATTTCACGCCACGCGAAACGGCGATCGACCATGGATTTTCACCGACACAGGAGTTGTCTTCTGGGACGGAAATGTCTCGTTGAAGAAGCAGTGACGGGAGGCCGGGATCTCGCGCTCACCGCCGCGGCTTGGCCGTCGCTGGCTGCAGCGCGTCGCGCAGGAAGCGCGAGCGCGCCTCCTCGTCGCCGCAGCTTGCGAAGCACGCGGTGCGCGCGCGGGTGATCGCGACATAGAAGAGGCGCCGCTCGCTTTCGACCGCGGGGCTTCGCTCGAGCGTCGCGTGCGCGTCGCGTTTCGCGAAGCAGCCTGATTCCTCGTCGCCGGGCAAGGGCATCCAGCCTTCGTCGCATTCGGGGATGAAGACGTAGTCCCACTCGAGGCCCTTCACGCGGTGGATCGTCGTGACGCGCACGCATTCGTCGCGCGCGCGGCCCTGCGTGGTGTCGACGGCGGCGAGGCGCGCCTCGAGCTCGGCGAGCGGGCAGCGCGCGGCGCGCGCGAAGTCC
>CAIXEV010000492.1 GCA_903918555.1 uncultured bacterium
ACGACGCACTTCACGACATCGCCCTTCTTGTAGAGCTCGTTCGGGTGCGCGACCTTCTTCGTCCAGCTGATGTCGCTGACGTGGAGGAGGCCGTCGATGCCCGGCTCGATCTCGATGAAGGCGCCGTAGTTCGCGAGGTTGCGGACCTTGCCCTCGATGATGGTGCCGGTCGGGTACTTCTCCGCGACGAGCTCCCACGGGTTGACCTCGGTCTGCTTGACGCCGAGCGAGATCTCGAGCTTCTCCTTGTTGATGTCGAGCACGACGACGTCGATCTCCTGGCCGACCGCCACGAGCTCGCTCGGGTGGTTGACGCGGCGGGTCCACGACATCTCGCTGATGTGCACGAGGCCCTCGATGCCCTCCTCGAGCCGCACGAACGCGCCGTACGACATGAGGTTGACGACGGTGCCCTTGGCGCGGCAGCCGACCGGGTACTTGGCCTCGATCTGCTCCCAGGGCGAGGTCTCCTTCTGCTTCAGGCCGAGGGCGATCTTCTCGCGCTCACGGTCGATGTTGAGGATCTTGACCTCGATCTCGTCGCCGATGCGCACGATCTCGCTCGGGTGGTTGACGCGGCCCCACGACATGTCGGTGATGTGGAGCAGGCCGTCGATGCCGCCGAGGTCGACGAACGCGCCGAAGTCGGCGACATTCGTGATCATGCCGCGGACGAGGTCGCCCTCGCGGACATTCTCGAGCAGGCGCTTCTTGGCGGCGTCGCGCTCATCCTCGATGAGCTTGCGGCGCGAGATGACGATGTTGCGGCGCTCCTCGTCGATCTTGAGGATCATCGCGCGCATGGGCTTGCCCACGAACTCGCCGATGTCGCCGGGGCGGCGGACATCGACCTGCGACGCGGGCAGGAAGACCGGCACGCCGATATCGACGAGCAGGCCACCCTTGATCTTGCGGAGGCACTTGCCCTCGATGACATCGCCTTCCTTGCGGGTCTGGAGGATGGTCTCCCAGCCGCGGATGCGGTCGGCCTTGCGCTTCGAGAGGCGCACGCCGCCGGTCTCGTCCTCGAGGCTCTCGAGGAGGACCTCGACGAGATCGCCGACGGCCACATCGGTGTCGTCGAACTCGTTGCGATCGATCAGACCTTCGCTCTTGAGGCCGACTTCGACGACGACGAAGTCGCCCGAGAAGCCGACGACATGTCCCTTGAGGATCGCGCCGGGCGCGTAGCCGCTCACTTCGGACGAGATCAGGCCATCCATGTCGCCGCTTTCGACGCTTGCGATGCCGGCCTCGAGGAGCATGCGCTCCATCTCGCCATCGAGCTTGAGATCCTCAATCAGGTTTCTGTCGACCATAGTGTGTGTTGTGTTTCCAACGCACCGGCACCGAGCCAATGCGAGCCGAAGGAGTTCACCGGGTCGGACGACGGTCCGCGCTTGATTCCGGGCTCCCCGCCTCGGAAGCGGAGAATCGAACACGATACCCGAGCCGAGCGTTCGGTAGAAGGGGAACGCGCACGCGCCGAGAGGGAAAGCGGGGCGCGGCCACCAAGGTCTCTCCTTGTTATCAGCGGAATCCCCGCGCTCAGGCGGCGGCTGCGGCCCCGAGGGGCTCGCCCTTCGTCGGGGAGACCAGCTTGCGCATCGACATGAAGCCGAGGACGCCGATCGCGTTGACGACGGTGCAGATCACGAGGACGAGCGGTGCGTGGCCGCGGGGCGCGAGCCACTGGTGCAGCGCCCAGGCGGTGATCGGCGCGAGGATGCCGCGGATCCCGTTCAGCGTCACATGCACGGCCATGTAGTCGGCGTCGCGCTCGGCCGAGGCGAAGTCCTGGTGGCCGAGGTTCCACGCGAGGGTCCCGCCGGCGTAGCCGATGCCGAGGAGGAAGGCGCCCGCGTAGAGCAGCTCGATCGAGTGGAGGTACGACGCCAGCGTGACGGCCACGCTCGCGAGCACGAAGGTCCAGCCGTGGAACGAGCGGAAGTGGATGATGTGGGTCGCGTCCATGAACCGCGCCCACAGCGGGATCGCGAACGGCATCACCAGGAGCGGGATGATCGCGTTGACCAGGATGCCCTGCGTGTAGTCGAGCTTGAACTCGTCGGTGACCACATAGGTCATCGGCGCCATCAGCATGAGGTTTCCGAAGCC
>CAIXEV010000493.1 GCA_903918555.1 uncultured bacterium
ATCGAGGTCGATGTCGATGTGGTCGCCGACTTCGAGCCGAGCGAGGGCACGCGCGCGCGCATGATCTCGCACGACGCCGACGCGCCGCGCGCGATCGTGTGCGGCGTGATGGAGCACATCGAGGAGGCCGGCATCCACTCCGGCGACTCGACCTGCATCGTGCCGCCGTTCTCGCTGTCGCCGGCGCTCGTCGACGAGATCCGCAGCACCGCGCGGCGTCTCGCCGAGAAGCTGCGCGTGCGCGGGCTCATGAATGTGCAGTTCGCCGTCAAGGACGGCGCGGTCTACATCCTCGAGGTCAACCCGCGCGCGTCGCGCACCTCGCCGTTCGTCGGCAAGGCGAAGGGCGTCGCGTGGCCGTATGTGGCCGCGCAGGTGATGATGGGCCGCTCGCTCGCGCGGCTCGGCACGAAGGAGATCCCCGACACCGGCTTCTACGCGGTGAAGGAGTCGGTCTTCCCGTTCGCGAAGTTCCCCGGCGTCGATGTCGTGCTCGGCCCCGAGATGCGCTCGACCGGCGAGGTCATGGGCGCGGACCGGTCGCTCCCGATCGCGTTCGCGAAGGCGCAGATGGGCGCGGGCGTGCATCTTCCGACGAAGGGCTCCGTGTTCCTCTCGGTGCGCGACGGCGACCGCGCGGCGATCGTGGAGATCGCGCGCAAGCTGCGGGAGATGGAGTTCACCATCTACACATCCCGTGGCACGGGCGCGTATCTGGCCGAGCGCGGCGTCGAGACGAAGACGCTGCACAAGCTCAGCGAGGGCGCGCGTCCGACCGTGCTCGATGTGATCGCCAACGGCGAGATCAACCTCATCATCAACACGCCCACCAAGAAGGGCGCGAAGACCGACGAGGGCAAGATCCGAGCGAACGCGGTCCGCGCAGGCATCCCGATGATCACCACGGTTTCCGCGGCCCGCGCGACGGTCGATGCGATCGCCGCGCTCCGTGCGGGCGCGTGGACGGTCACCGCGATCCAGGACTACTTCCCGCATCTTGCGCGGCCGAAGGCCGAGCCGAAGCGCACGCTTGCTGGCGCTGGCGTCTGACGCCGGCATCAGAGGCCGGAATCCGTTCGCGCGCGGCTTTCAGCGCGCCTTCGCGCGCGGCGTCTGTCAGCGCGCCTTCTTGCGCGGCCTTCAGCGCGCCTTCGCGCGCGGCGGCGCGCCCACGCCCGCACGCGACTTGAGGTGGTCGATCACATTCATGAAGTTGATGTACGCGTCGTACGGCGAGTCGTACGGCGAGAAGTACTTGTGGACATCGCCGTCCGACCAGTACTTCGTGCACATGTAGTAGAGGTGATCGCTCGTGGTCAGCTTGCGCCAGTCCTCGAGGATGTACGGGTCGCCCGCCTTGTGGCGCTCCTTCACGGGGCCCTCGAGGTCGTAGAGGTCCTTCGCGGCGCCGTCCTGGATCGGGTTTCCGAGCCACGCGGAGAGATCGCGCTCGCTGTCGGCCCACGAGATCCACTGCGGCACGTCGTACTCGCCGACCGGCTCGTAGCAGTCGAGGATCTGCGACGGCGTGAGGAAGTCGTTGTGCCCGCTGTTGTGGTCGTAGATCGCGCCCGGCAGCGCGTCGAGGAACTCGAAGATCCCCGTGTCGGCCCACTGGTGCTCGCCGAAGGTCTCGTAGTCCATGAACAGGTTGCAGCAGAAGCCGTCGCCGTTGATCTGGTTGACCCAGCCCGCGAACTTCTCGGCGGAAAGCGGCCATTCCTTCCAGCCCCGGTTCGAGAAGCGGAAGGCGATGTCGTCGCTCAGGCGGTAGTTCTTGAGGAGCAGCTTGATCGGACGGTCGGCGAGGTCGCCTTCGCCCGGCGGCGCGTAGACATAGTTCGGCGAGCGGAAGCCGAGCAGGCGGTCGACGCCCTCGCAGATGATCGCGCGGTGCTGGCCGCGCTTCGCCATGTGCGCGGCGAGCTCGTTCGAGTAGATGAGCTCGGTGTTGCGGAAGATCTTCGGCGTCACGCCGAAGACCTCCTGCATGCGCTTCTGGTGGAGGTCGACCTGCGCGTCGAACTCCGCGCGGGAGAAGAGGAACGAGAGCGAGTGGTGGCTCGTCTCGCCGACGAGTTCGCACGCGCCCGTGTCGACGAGGCGCTTGAGCGTGTCGACGACATCGGGCGCCCACAGCTCGAGCTGCGAGAGCGCCGTGCCCGTGATCGAGTACGAGCAGCGGAAGCGCTTGTCATGCCGCTTCACGAGGTCGAGCATCATCGCCGTCGCGGGTCGATAGCACTTGTCCGCGACCTTGCGCATGATCTTCTCGTTCGCCTCGTTGTCGAAGTAGAACGGATCGGTCGAGAAGACCGAGTAGCGCCGCAACCGGTAGGGCTGGTGGAACTCGAAGTAGAAGCAGACGCTTGCCATGCGGGCAGCGTAGCCGACAATCGTCAGGTTCCGTAGTACCTGCGGTACCACTCGATGAATCGAGCGACGCCCGTCTCGACCGTGGTCGTGGGCCGGTACCCCGTGTCGCGCTCGAGCGCATCGACATCGGCCATGGTGTCGGGCACATCGCCCGGCTGCAGCGGCTTGAGGATCATCTCGGCCTTGCGCCCAACCGCGCGCTCGATGGCGCCGATGTAGTCGAGGAGCTCGACCGGGCGGGAATTGCCGATGTTGTAGACCCGCCACGGCGCGCTCGAGGTGCCGGGGTCGGGGTGCGCGGCGTCGAACGCGGGGTTCGGTTGCGCGGGGCGGTCGAGCGTGCGCACGATGCCTTCGACGATGTCGTCGACATAGGTGAAGTCGCGGCGGTGACGGCCGTGGTTGAAGACCTCGATCGGCTTCCCCTCGAGGATGTTCTTCGTGAAGAGGAAGAGCGCCATGTCGGGGCGGCCCCACGGTCCGTAGACCGTGAAGAAGCGCAGGCCCGTCGTCGGCAGCGCGAAGAGGTTCGAGTAGGTGTGCGCGAAGAGCTCGTTCGCCTTCTTGCTCGCCGCGTAGAGCGAGAGCGGGTGGTCGACCGAATCGTTCACCGAGAAGGGGAGCTTCGTGTTGCCGCCGTAGACCGAGCTCGAGCTTGCGTAGACGAGGTGGCGGCAGCCGCCGTGCTTCTCGTGCACCGCGCGGCAGCCCTCGAGGATGTTCTGGAAGCCGACGATGTTCGAGTGGACATACGCGTGCGGGTTCGTGATCGAGTAGCGCACGCCCGCCTGCGCGGCGAGGTGCACGACGCGGTCGAACCTGTGCTGCGCGAACAGCGACTCCATCCCAGAGCGGTCGGCGACATCCATCTTGACAAATGAGAAGCCGCGCTTCGGCGTGAGCCGCGCAAGCCGCGCCTCCTTCAGCGTCGGGTCGTAGTAGTCGTTGAGATCGTCAAGACCCACGACCTCTTCGCCGCGATCGAGAAGGACATGCGAGACATGCGAGCCGATGAAGCCCGCGGCACCGGTGACAAGAACCGCCATGGGCGGAGTTTACACGGTGCGCGCGGCGGAGGCGTTCGCGGCGGGCGTGTTCGGCCGCGCACGCGCGAGTTCGCGCTCGCAGGCCTCGATCACGCGCGCGACATCGGCGTCGCTCATCGACGAGCCGGACGGCAGGCAAAGCCCGTCGCGGAAGAGCCGTTCGCACACGGGCGCGCGGCTCTCGTCGTGCGCGAACATGCGGCAGCCCGAGAACAACGGCTGCTGGTGCATCGGCTTCCAGGTCGGGCGCGCCTCGATCTTCTGCGCGGCGAGCGTCGTGAGCAGCGCGTCGCGGCTCGTGCCGGCGCGGGTCGGATCGATGGTGAGCGCGGTGAGCCAGTGCGTCGAGCGGCTCCACGCGGGTTCGGGCATGAACTCGACGCCGTCGTAGCCGCCGAGCGCGCGCTGGTACTGCGCGAAGATCTCGCGGCGACGCGCGACGCGTTCGTCGAGCACGAGCAGCTGCCCGCGTCCGACGCCTGCGCAGATGTTCGACATGCGGTAGTTGAAGCCGGCGACCGAGTGCTCGTAGTGCGGCGCGGGGTCGCGCGCCTGCGTGGCGAGGAAGCGCGCGCGCTCGGCGACGCGCGCGTCGCCTGCGGCCAGCATGCCGCCGCCCGAGGTCGTGATGATCGTGTTGCCGTTGTAGCTGAACGCAGCGACCGCGCCGAAGGTGCCGCATGGGCGGCCGTGCACGGTGGCGCCGAGCGCTTCGGCCGCGTCCTCGAGGACGGGCACGCCCCATTCCTCGCAGATCGGCGTGATCGCGCCGTAGTCGCAGCCTTGGCCGTAGAGGTCGACGGTGACGATGGCGCGCGGGCGCTTGCCTTCGGCTGCGAGCGCGTGCAGCGCGCGGCGCAGCGCGGCGGGCGACATGTTCCAGCTTGCGTCGTCGCTGTCGATGAAGACGGGCTCTGCGCCGAGCTGGCGGATCGGGTTCGCCGTCGCGACGAAGGTGAAGCTCGAGCAGAGGACGAGGTCGCCCGGCTGCACGCCGAGGGCGATCAGCCCGAGGTGGATCGCGGCGGTGCCCGACGAGGTCGCGCAGCAGTGCATCTCCGCGCCGTCCGAGGAGAGGCGCGCGGCCATCTCGCGCTCGAACGCGTCGACATTCGGCCCAAGCGGCGCGATCCAGTTGGTGCGGAAGGCCTCCTCGACGAAGTGCCGCTCCGCGCCCGACAGGTGCGGCGGCGAGAGGAGGATCTGCTTCGGTTCGTCGGTCGGCATGGCGTCGGGTGAAGAGGTCACGGAGTGGCTATCGGCGGTTCGCGGCGGTCGGGCGATGCCCACCTCGGAGAAGCCGCGGCGACGGCGGGTCTATCGGCAATTCCCGCGCGATTTCAGGAGGCGGGGTGGCGATCGGCGGGAGGATCCGAGGGAGGATCCGAGGGAGGATCCGAGGGATGTCCCGATACAGTCGTGCCGTGAGCCCCTCCCTCCTCGACCGAATCACCATCGAGCCCGGCAAGTGCGGGGGGCGTCCGTGCATCCGCGGAAGCCGCATGCGCGTGTCCGACCTTCTCGAGCTTCTCGCGAACGGTGCAACGATCGAGGAGATCGTCGGGGACTATCCGTCGCTGGAGCGGGATGACGTCCTCGCCGCGATCACCTACGCCGCCGTCCAGACGAGCCACGCTGTCGTCCGGGGGGCATGAGGTTCGTGGTCGACGACCAGTCGCCGCGCCGGGCCTTCAGGGGCCGTCCTTGGAGAGGATCCGCGGTGTCCGCGTGTTTGGAATATGTAGCGATAGTCGTATCTAGAGCGAACATTCGCAAGAATTCCAAACATCTCGCACGCGAGCGTTTGAAAAGTGCGATAGAGTTCGCACTCCATGGCAGTATCACCGCAAAGTCCAATCAAGCGCCTGCTGCACGGGTTGCCGCGCGGCACGCCGATCGACATGGACGAGCTCGCGAAGCGCGGCGCAGACGCGAAGCTCGCGTCGTTCTACGCGCGGAGCGGCTGGCTCGTCCGGCTCGGTCACGGCGTCTACGCGCTGCCGGGCGACGAGATCACGCCGCTTGCGGCGGCACGGCTGCTGCAGGCGCGGGTCGCGGGGCTGCATGTCGGCGGCAAGAGCGCGCTCGCGCTGCGCGGCGTCCGTCACAACCTCTCGGCGCGCGAGACGCTTGTCCTCTGGGCCGACGGGCGGTTCGCGCTGCCGAAGTGGTTCAGCGACCGCTATCCCTCGCGCGCGGTCTTCGCGCCGCTCTTCGAGAAGCTCGACGCCGCGCTCGCGCGCGCGACCATCTCGACGCCGCCTGGCGTGCTCGAGGGCGTCCGCGTCTCGTCGCCCGAGCGGGCTGCACTCGAGATGCTGCACGAGGTCGGCGTGCATGAGACGCTCGAGGAGGCGCGCGATGTCTTCGAGGGTCTCCGCAACCTGCGCACCGAGGTCGTCGGCAAGCTGCTCTCGCGGTGCGGCAGCGTGAAGGCCGTGCGTCTCTTCCTACGATGGTCGCGCGAGACGGGCGTGGTCGATGTCGACGCCTTGCGCGCGCGCTTCGACCTTCGCGTGGGAAGTTCCTCGCGGTGGGTGAGCCGCATGGCCGACGGCCGGCTGCTGCAGCTGAAGCCGTACGGGTGACGGGCGCGAGTTGATCGGGGAAGGAACCACATGCAGCAGACCTACATCGACACCGTCCGCCTGCTTCTCGATGCGGCGCCGGAGGTGTTCCGCGGCGGCGTGTTCGCGATGAAG
>CAIXEV010000494.1 GCA_903918555.1 uncultured bacterium
CCGGCGAGGAGCGAGCTGAGGACGGGGTCCTTTGGGGGGGCGTCCTTCGGGGGGGGATTCTTCAAGGATGGATCCTGTGGTTCAGCCGCGTCGTGCGTTGCGACATGCGAGGCGAGCCGCGCGCGAAGCGCCGCGTCGGGGTGGGTGCGCGCGGCGAGCGCCAGGAGGCAATCGACCGCGGCGTCGCGCTCGGTCGACTCGGTCGAGCTGACGAGCGAACTGACGAGCGCGTCCGACTGCGCCTGCGCGCGTGCACGCGTCGCCGCGGGAATCTCGGCCGACCGCGCGGCTGCGGCGAGCGCAAGCGCGCCGAGCGCGGCGTCACGCGTGGTTGCGAAGGGAGGCGCGTAGGCGTCGGCGGTTGGGTTGAGCGTGCCGAGAAGCGCCACGCCCTTTGCCGCGTCGCCCGGGACTCGCGCGACGACCTGCCCCGCGAGGCGCGAAGCGAGTTGAGCCGACATCGCTTGCAGCCGGCGCGGCGAGAGCTCGAAGGTCTCGATCACGCGACCGGCGCGGGTGACCGTCGACGGCGCGGCGGCGGGGGAGTCGGCGCGCAGACGGATCGTGTCGAAGCGGCCGAGCGAGACGCGCTCCTCGGCGGTGAAGGCGTTGAGATCCTTGACCGGAAGCCCGGCCTCGAGGAGGAGCGCGGTGATCGCGCGGTCGGGCCGCGAGGCGATGTCGGCCGCGAGCAGGCGGCTCGGGTAGGCGCGGTAGCAGCGCTCGGCGCGCAGGAGCGCGAGCCCCTCGTCGCCCGCGGCGACGCGCAGCGACGCTTCGGCAATGGTCCGTCCGATCAGCGGGCGAACGGGGCCGGCCAGCTCGACCTCGAGCGAGAGGCGCGCGGTGACCTTGTCGCCGACGGCCGCGCGGACCGATGCAATGGTGCTGTCCGAGAGAGCCTTCGCGACGGCGCGCCCCACGGCGCGGCGCAGCAGAACTCCCTGTTCGTTCGCCGAGGCGCCCGTCAGCGTGGGCGTCGGCAGCGCCGCTTCGCCCGACGCAACGAGGCGCCCGTCGAGCCGCAGCAGCACGCAGGCCGCGGTGACGCCGGTCAGCGGCACGCGCGCCTGCGGCGAGTCCTCGGCGGGCAGCGCGTCGGCATCGAGCCACGCACGCGCCGCGAGATACGCCGCGAGCGCGTCGACCTCCGACGGTCGCGGGTTCGCTGCGGCCTTGGTGTTCGGAGGTGTTCGAGCGGCAGCCGCCTCGGGTGTTGCAGCCGATGCATGGATGCAACACATGGCCAGCGCGGCGGCGATGGCGTTCGCGGCGCGCGAATGCAAGGGAAATCCGCGCTTTGGTTGGCGCATCGCCAGAACAGGAGGCATACTCTCGCCAGAACGCACGGGAGTCGTATCCCGCCGCTTCCGAACCAGCCGCAAGAACTGAACAAGCATGCTTCTCACAGCGCTCCTTGCTCCTATCGATAACCGCAGGAAGATCATCCTGCTTTCGATCTTCGCGTTCATCACGCTCTGCTGACGCGCGGCTTCACGCATCGAGCCTTCACGACTCGATCCTTCACGCATCGAGCCTTCACGCATCGATCCTTCACGCATCGAGCGTTCGCACATCGGTCATCCTACTCCGCCCGCCTCCGGCCAGACGCCGGAGGCGTGTTGTTTCTCGCGTGCAGCGCGGCGCAAAAC
>CAIXEV010000495.1 GCA_903918555.1 uncultured bacterium
CCTCGCCCTCACCTGCTCCACCCCGGTCGTCGAGCGCACCTCCGGCAACCTCGGCGCGATCGGCTCGGGCACCCCGCGCGAGTTCACCTTCAGCGCGCTTCCCGCCGCCGCGTCGAGCGCGACGATCCGCGTGCGCGTGCGCAGCGACCTGAACCTCGCGTCTGAGTTCCTCACGCTTCGCCTCGATGGCGCGGCCTTCGGCACACTCTTCGTCTCCGGCGCGAACGACTGCCCAGCGACGCCCGACGAGGTGACCGTCACCGTACCGCTCAAGACGCTTGCTGGCTATCTCGCCGACGGCTCGCTCACGGTGCGCCTCGAGGCCTCGCCGCTTGTCAGCGCCACGCAGTGCCCGGACGGCCTCTGCGAGATCTCGATCTCCTACGAGGCCGCGCCCGTCGACTGCAACGCGAACGGCATCGAGGACACCTGCGAGGTGCGCATTCCCGGCAACGACTGCAACGGAAACGGCATCCCCGATTCGTGCGACATCGCGTCGGGAACCTCGGCCGACATCAACGGAAACGGCCGGCCCGACAGCTGCGAGTACGACTGCAACGCGAACGGCCTGCCCGACAGCTACGAGATCGCGCAGGGCCTCGCGCCCGACTGCAACGCGAACTCGCAGATCGATTCCTGCGACATCGCGCAGGGACTCGCACTCGACTGCAACGGAAACGGCCGGCCCGATTCGTGCGACCTCGCAAGCGGCGCGCCCGACTGCAACGGCAACGGCCGCCCCGACTCCTGCGACATCGCATCGGGCACCTCGGCCGACATCGACGGCAACGGCGTGCCCGATTCGTGCCAGGGCGATTGCAACGGCAACGGCATTCCCGACACCTACGAGATCGTGCAGGCGCCGTGGAAGGACTGCAACTCGAACCTCGTGCTCGACAGCTGCGAGATCGCCGCGAACCCGTCGCTTGATTGCACGGGCAACGGCCGCCTCGACTCGTGCGACATCGCGACCGCGAACGGCGACTGTAATGCGAACGGCACCCCCGACAGCTGCGAGATCGCGAACGGCGCGCAGGACAAGGACGGCGACGGCCTGCTCGACGACTGCGAGTTCGCGCGCGGCGACTTCGACCTCGACGGCGAAGTGGGCGGCGGCGATCTCGCCGTGGTGCTGTCGCTGTGGGGACTGCAGAACCCGCCGATCGGCGACCTGAACGGCGACGGCATCGTGAGTGGAGCCGACCTCTCGATCATCCTCTCGAACTGGGGCACGCTGGCATGGCAGCCGTCGATCGCGTCGGTGACGCCGGCGAGCGGCCTGACGTCGGGCGGCACGGCGATCACGATCCGCGGGTATGCCTTCGATGCATCGACGACCGTGACGATCGGCGGCGCGGCCGCAACGAGCGTGACCGTGGTGAACGCGACGACGCTCACGGCGGTGACGCCGGCGGGCACCGCAGGCGCCCGCGATATCGTCGTTGCGGCCTTCGGAGGAACCGCGACGGCGGTGAGAGGGTTTGCGTACGTCCAGGTCACGGTGCCGAGCTGGGCGACGCTGATCGAGCCGCTGCCCGATCCCGCAGTTGTGACGAATGCGACGCTGCGCAACGCCATCATGGCGACGGGTTATGCGTGGCGAGTCCGCGACAACGCGTCGCAGATCGAGATGCTGCTCGTCCCGCCAGGGACCTTTAACATGGGGTGCTCGGCCTCGAACGCGTATGGCTGCAACTCCGACGAGAACCCCGTTCACTCCGTGACGCTGACCAATGCGTTCTACCTCGGCCGTTACGAGGTGACGCAGGCGCAGTGGACGGCGCGCATGGGCTCGAATCCGTCGGCCTTCCAGAGCGCAAGCGCGCAGGTGCCCGCGGCGCAGGTGCCGAACCGCCCGGTCGAGCAGGTGTCGTGGAACACGATCCAGGGCTTCCTCTCGGCGACCGGGCTCCGGCTGCCGACCGAGGCCGAGTGGGAGTACGCATGCCGCGCGGGTACGACGACGGCGTTCCATTCGATGCCCGGCTTCCCGATCGGAACGAATGACGACATGCAGGTCGGGACCATCGCGTGGTTCGGCTCGAACTCCGCGAGCCAGACCCGCCCCGTCGGCGGGAAGGCGGCGAACGCGCTCGGGCTGCACGACATGTCGGGCAACGTGTTTGAGTGGGTGAACGACTGGTACTTGGACACCTACTACGCGTCGAGTCCGTCGACGAACCCGCCGGGGCCTGCGAGCGGGTCGAATCGCGTGCTGCGCGGCGGCTCGTGGAACGACATCAGGGGCAACCAGCGTTCCTCCGTCCGCGTCGACTTCACGCCCGGCAGCACGAACGGCAGCTTCGGGTTCCGTGTCGCGAGGGCCCCCCTCTGAGTTTCCTTTCCTCTCTTTCCTCTTTCTTCTACCCTTTCTTCTTCTTCCTTTCTGGGCAACCAGCGCGATGACCACGAGCAAGGTCCCCGACCCCCCGCAGCACATCGTGTCCTTCCCCGCCGGCGCCGAAGGCGCCGAAAAATCCCAAATCGGCCGCGGGCCGGGCCTCCGCGTCGCGCGTAACCCTTGGCGCGCCGTGCCTCGATGGAGGTGCGGCCCTGGACGCGGCTGGTCGGTGCCTCGTCCGGCATGACCGCGGCACGGTTGTCGTCAGCGCGCGGGCAACAACATCACCTGTCGCGAGCGCCAAGACGAGGCC
>CAIXEV010000496.1 GCA_903918555.1 uncultured bacterium
ATGCGGAGGATGTCGGCCGGGATCAGCGGTCCCTCGGTGAGGGCATCGCCTGCCTCGACGCGGTCGCCCGTGTGCACGAGCAGAGCCTTGCCCTGCGCGACATGGTGATCGTGCTCGAGACCGGCGTCGCTGACGACGCGGATGGTCATCTTGCCCTTGCGCTTGTCCGAGTAGAGCTCGACGCGGCCCGAGATCTCGGCCATGACGGCCGGATCCTTGGGGATGCGCGCCTCGAAGATCTCGGTGACGCGGGGGAGACCACCGACGATGTCCGCCGAGCGGGCGGCTTCCTTCGGCTGACGCGCAAGCATCTGGCCCTGCGCGATCCGCTGGCCGTCCTTCACTTCGATGCGCGCCTTGGCGGGCAGGTGGTGCGAGTCGAGGATCTTCTCGTTCTCATCGACCACCAGGATCTGCGGGTGCTTCTCGCCGGTGTGCTCGATGACGATCATCTCGGCGCCTTCCTCCGAGCCCTTCTTGGCATCGATACGGAAGGTGACATCCTCGACGAGGTCCTTGAATCGGACAATACCTGACTTCTCGGCGAGGATCGGGGTCGCGTGCGGCTGCCATTCGCAGAGCGTCGTGCCCTTCTTGACCTGGTCGCCGTTGCGGACGAACAGCTGAGCGCCGTAGGGGATCTTGAAGCGCTCGAGCTCGCGGCCATGGCTGTCGATGAGGGCCAGCTCGCCGTTGCGCTTGAGCGCGACGACCGACTTGGCTCCATCGGCCTTGGTGACCTCGACTTCCATGCAGTCGCGGAGCTGGATCGTTCCAGCCGCCGTGCTCTTGTAGCTGTTCTCAAGAAGCGCACGGGTCGCCGCACCACCGGTGTGGAAGGTACGCATGGTGAGCTGCGTGCCGGGCTCGCCGATCGACTGCGCAGCGATGATGCCGACGGCCATGCCGATCTCGACCGGCTTGCCGGTCGACATGTCCTGGCCGTAGCAGCGGGCGCAGACGCCACGGGCGGTCTGGCATGTGAGCGGGGAGCGCACATGGATGCTGGTGACGCCGAGCTCCTCGATCTTGCGGGCGATCGATTCGGTGATGACCTCGTTGCGGCGCACGATCGTCTCGTCCCTCACCGGATCGATGATCGTCTCGACGCTGGTGCGGCCACGGATGATCTCGCGGAGCGGGACATCCACTTCGTCGCCCTTGTAGATCGCCTTCTTCGGGATGCCCGACGGCGCGCCGCAATCGTCCTCGAGGACGACGACGGACTGCGCGACATCGCACAGCTTGCGCGTGAGGTAACCCGAGTCGGCGGTCTTGAGCGCGGTGTCCGCGAGGCCCTTGCGGGCGCCGTGGGTCGAGCTGAAGTACTCGAGCATCGACAGACCCTCGCGGAAGTTCGCGCGGATCGGCGTCTCGATGATCTCGCCGCTCGGCTTGGCCATGAGGCCGCGCATGCCGGCGAGCTGCTGCATCTGGCTGACATTACCGCGGGCGCCCGAGTCGGAGAAGAGGAACACGGGGTTGAGGTAGCGCGAGCCTTCGGCCTTCTCGATGGAGGTCGGGCGACCATCTGCGTCGCGGCGATCCTTCTTGAGGGTCTCGACGAGCTTCGCGGTCACTTCCGCGCGGCACTGCGTCCAGAGGTCGAGGAGCCGGTTGTGCTTCTCACGCTCGGTGAGCGCGCCCATCTCGTAGTCGCGCTCGACCTTGTCGACCTTCTTCTGCGTCTCGTTGAGAAGCGCCTGCTTCTCCTCCGGGATGCGGAGGTCGGTGATCGCGAAGGAGAGGCCCGAGACCGTCGAGTAGCGGAAGCCGGTCGCCTTCATCGCATCGAGGAGATCGATGGTCGCCGCCTTGCCCTTGCGGGCGAAGGTGTCGTCGATGACGCGCGCCGCGCCCTTCTTGCCGAGGGCGCAGTTGTAGTACGGCATGCCGTCGGGAAGGATCTCGCTGAAGAGGAGTCGGCCGAGGGTCGTGACGATGCGGCGGTTCGCCGGCATCGGCTCGGTGGCCTTCTTCTGATCGCTCACGACCTCGCCGAACCGGGCGAGGCGGACCTCGATCGGATCATGGAACGAGATCTTGCGCGGATCGGTGTGGGGCAGGTTGAAGGCGAGGAGCGCCTCCTCCATGTCCTTGAACCGGCGCACGGGCTTCTTCGAGTCATCGCCGCCGCCGACGGTGAGGAAGTAGACGCCCATGACGATGTCCTGCGACGGGCTGACGATCGGGTTGCCGTTCGCCGGGCTGAAGATGTTGTGCGTCGACATCATCAGCACATGGGTCTCGGTCTGCGCCTCGACCGACAGCCGCCGGCTCCAAGTTGCTGCCCGCCGCACAAAGCATGGCCGAGTGGGCCAATGAAGCCGAATTGCAGGTTCAAAAGCAGACCTACTTGCCCCAAGGCACCG
>CAIXEV010000497.1 GCA_903918555.1 uncultured bacterium
CCGCGCCTCGACCCGCCCGCGTGGCGGGTGAACGGGCTCGCGCCGTCGCCTGAGTTGCTGCCCGAGCGGCTGCGCGCGGCCGGGTACCGCACGATCCATGTCGGGAAGGCGCACTGGGGGGCGCGCGGGACGCCCGGCGCCGACCCGCTCGAGATGGGCTTCGACATCAATGTCGCGGGCCACGCGGCGGGCGCGCCGGGGAGCTTTCTCGGGACCGACTGGTTCAAGGACGCCGCGCGCAAGCAGCGGGGGAAGATCGCTCCGCAGGACGCGCCCGCGAGCGTGTGGGATGTGCCCGGGCTTGCGCGCTGGCAGGGACAGGACATCTGGCTCGACGACGCGCTCGCCCGCGAGGCGACCGACGCCCTCGCCGCGGCGGTACGCGACGGCCGGCCGTTCTTCCTCTCGTTCTGCCCGTACGGGGTCCATACGCCGATCATGGAGGATGCGCGGTTCTCGGCGGCCTACCCCGACCTCGACGCGAGCGAGCGCGCCTACGCGACGATGATCGCGGCGGTCGACGACGCGCTCGGGCAGCTCGTGCGCCGCTGCACGGAACTCGGCGTCCTCGACGACACCGTCATCGTGTTCACCTCGGACAACGGCGGGCTCTCGGCGCACAGCCGCGGCGCGGCGCCCGACGGGCGGACGAAGCACGCCCACAACGCGCCGCTTCGCTCTGGCAAGGGCGCCGCGTACGAGGGCGGCCTTCGGGTGCCGTTCGTCGTGGCCGGCCCAGGAATCGCCGCGCGGGGCGCGCCCGATCCGACCCCGATCGTCGGCACCGATCTCTATCCGACGCTGCTCGGCCTTGCGGGCGCGAGCGTTCGGGCGGGGCGCACGATCGACGGCGTCGATCTCGGACATCTCCTCCGCGGTTCGGCGCAACCGCCGGCGCGGGCGCTGCTCTTTCACCAGCCGCACGCGTGGGGGCCGGAAGGGCCGGGCATCGAGCCGTTCAGCGCGATCCGCTTCGGTGACTGGAAGCTCATCTGGTTCCACGACGACCTCGGGCCGGGCGAGCGGATCCAGCTCTTCGATGTCGTCCGCGACCCGGGCGAGGCGGACGACCGCTCGTCGAGCCAGCCCGCCAAGCGCGCCGAGCTGATCGAGCGGCTCGGGCAAGCGCTGCAGGACGCGGGGGCGCAGCTGCCGGTCGACCGTGCGCGCGGGAGCGCCGTGGCGTGTCCGCGCGTGATTCAGCCGTGACCTCTTGACGCTCGCGGCGCTTCCCGTACCCTCCGAGCGTCCGTTGGTTCGAGAGAGCGATCTACGCAGGGAAAGGCACGCGCACGGTTGCGCGTTCATCGCGTTGCGCCGTGCCGATGGAAGCAGGGAGGCGTCATGTCGGAATCTCGTGGTGGTGCGTCGGTGGAGGTGAAGTCGGTGGAGGCGAGGGATGCGGTGGCTTCGGAGTCGGCGCGGCGCGCAGAGGCGCGCGCGGCTGGCGGCGGTGGCGGCGACCGTGGTCGCGGGCGTGACCGCAGCACGATCTCGCGCATCGCGGCGTGGCTCGCGAAGCCGGGCGTCGGGCTCTTCCTGCTCGGTGCGGCGCTCGCGTTCGGCGTGCTCGGCGCGAGCGATCGCCTCGGCACCGCGCTCCGCACGATGCGGCAGGACAACGCGATCCGCGTGAAGGGCGTCGCAGAGATGGATCTCACGAGCGACCGCGGCACATGGTTCGGCACGGTCCGCGCGCGCGCGGCGACGCTGCCCGACGCGTACGCCGAGCTCGAGAAGTCGGCCGCGGCGCTGCGCGCCTTCATGACCGGACGCGGCATCTCCAACGACATCATCACGATCGGCAGCGTGTCGATCACGCGCGAGATGAAGCGCGACGAGAAGGGAAACGCGACCAACGAGGTCGAGCGCTTCGCGCTGTCGCAGAGCCTCGGCTTCACCTCGCCGAATGTGCTCGTCGTGCGCGACATCGCCAACGACGCGACCGCGCTCATCAAGCAGGGCGTCGAGGTCGAGAGCGGCGCGCCGGTCTTCAAGGTGAGCACGATCGAGGACGCGAAGCTCAAGATGCTCGAGCAGGCCACGACCAACGCCTACGAGCGCGCCAAGACGCTTGCGCGTGGCTCGGGCAATTCCGTCGGCAAGCTCGCCAACGCCTCGCAGGGGACCTTCCAGATCCTCGCGCGCGGCTCGACCAATTCGAGCGAGTGGGGCGGCGAGTACGACACCTCGACGATCGACAAGATCGCGCGCATCGTCGTCACGCTCGACTACACCGTCGAGTGAGCGCGGGCGCGGGCGAAGTCAGGGGTTTGCAGAAGTCACAGGCTCCACGCCGCGAGCAGCTGCGCGAGATCCTGCGGGCCGGTCGCGCCGTCCCGGTTGAGATCGGTGAAGCAGAATCCGTTCGCCGGGTCGGGCTCGACGCACGCGTCCCATGACGCGAGCAGCATCGCAAGGTCCTGAGCGCCCACCGCGCCGTCGAGGTTCAGATCCTCGGCGGCGCGGTTTCGCTTCGCGGCGTCGTGCACGGAGATCACGCCGAAGCCGCGCACGAAGGCCGGGTCGGTCGTGCCGGTGGTGACGAAGTCGCCTGCGGTCGAGAAGAGCGCGTCGCGCACGCCGTCGACGGTGAGCGTGGGGCGCGCCTGGAGAAGGAGCGCCGTGGCGCCGGCGACGAGCGGAGTCGAGAGGCTGGTGCCGCTGACGCCCTGGTAGCCGGTCGCGTTGGTCGAGTGCACGCTCGCGACGCCCACGCCGCGCGCGAGCACCTCTGGCTTCACGCGGCCGTCCGCGGTCGGTCCGTCCGACGAGAAGCCGGCGATCGTGCCGTCGGCGTTCGCGGCGCCACAGGTGATGACGCGGAACGCATCGGCGGGCGCGATCAGGTGATGCGTGAGCGGGTCGGCGTCATGCCCTTCGTTGCCGGCCGCGGTCAGGCACACGAGGCCGTTCGCGGTCGCGAGGTTCACGCCCCGCGAGGTGATCGCGGTCTCGCCGTCGAGCATCTCGGGCGTGTACCAGTCGATGTAGCCGAGCGAGCTCGTCGCGAGGTCCGCGCCGTGCGCCTCGATGAACTCGAGGCCCGCGACATAGAAGTCCTCCTCGACCGCGGTCTCGGAGGCGTAGTCCTCGGTCTTCGCCAGCACGAAGCGCGCGCGGTACGCGGCGCCGACGACGCCGCCCGGCTTGTACGCCGCGAGCGTGCCGAGGATCCAGGTGCCGTGCATGTGCTGCGACGGATGGTCGCCGGTCTCGATGTCGGTGTTGCCGTCGTTCTTGACGAAGTCCCACTCGGCGATCACATCGAGCGGGTGTTCCGCCGAGTGAAACGCCTCGTGCACGCGGCGGAAGCCCGTGTCGAGGACGCCGATCACCATGCCTTCGCCGCGGTAGCCGCGCGCGTGCATCGATGGGACGCCGATCATCGAGAGCTGCTGCGCGGCGTATCCGTAGTCGATCGCAGCCACGCCGCCCTCGGGGTTCGGGAGCGGCACCTCGGGCGCGTCGACCTGGTGCGACTCGCGCAGCGGCCGCGCCGAGCGGACGAAGGGAAGGCGCAGGATCGCGCGCACCTCGGCGTCGCTTGCGAGCACCGACACGGCGTTGAGCCAGCGGCTCTCGGTCCGCACCGTGGCGCCCGTCGAACGGATCGAATCGACGCGAGCAGGCGCGATCGGCAGGTCGCGTGCGTCGACGAGGCCGGGCATCGTGCGGCGCATGGCGCGGCGTGCAAGCGCGCGCTCGGAAAGCACGGTGTCCGCGGGGCGGACGCCGCCCTTTGGTACTTCCTTCGGCGCGAGCTCGATCCACCACACGCTGCGCGCGGTATCGGGCGCCGTGCGGGCGAGCGAGGCGTCGCGCACGCTCGGCTTCGTGGCCGGTGGTGCGGACAGCGCAGATGCCGGCGAGAGCGTCGAGGCGAGCGTTGAGGCGAGCACCGAGACGACGAGGAAGGATGGCGCG
>CAIXEV010000498.1 GCA_903918555.1 uncultured bacterium
CACTCCGAGGCGTGCCGACGAAAGCGAGCGAAAGCGGGCACCTGAAGCGCGCGAGTCGCGCTTCAGCAGCCCGCGAGTCGCGAGCGCTCAAATCACGACGCCTCCGCTCGCGGCATTCAACTCGCCTCCGCTCGCGGCATTCAACTCGCCTCCGCTCGCGGGTGCGCGCCGTCGTAGTCGGCCCGCATCTTGCCTTGCGCGAGGTGCGTGTACACCTGCGTTGACGAGAGTGACTGGTGACCGAGCAACTCTTGCACCGCGCGCAAATCCGCACCGTTGTTGAGGAGGTGCGTCGCGAAGCTGTGGCGGATCGTGTGGGGGCTGATGTCCGGGTCGAGTCCGACCTTCACGAGGTACTTGGCGACCTTGCGGCGCACCGAGCGGCTCGAGAGGCGCGAACCGTGCTTGTTGACGAAGAGCGGCGCGTCGGTGCTCGAGGTGAGCCCCGCGGCCTTCATCTCGGCGTCGAGCATGTCGAGGTAGTGGCGCAGGCTCTTGAGCGCGTGCGCTCCGAGCGGCACCAGGCGCTCGCGGCGGCCCTTGCCCTTGATGACGATGCACTCGTTCGACTCGTTGAGGTCGCCGCGGTTGATCGCCACGACCTCGCTCACGCGGATGCCCGTCGAGTACAGCGTCTCGAGGATCGCGCGGTCGCGCGCGCCGAGGAGATCGTTGTCGTCCGGGGCCGAGAGCAGGCGCTCGACCTCGTCGACCGTGATCGCCTTGGGAAGCCGGCGCGCCTGCTTGGGCGTGCGGATCAAGGTCATCGGGTTCGACGCGGTGAAGCCGCGCTTCTCGAGCCACTTGTGGAAGCTGCGCAGCGTGGCGATCTTTCGCGCCATCGTCGCGGGCGAGTAGTTCTGCTCGGCGAGCTTCGCGAGGAAGCCGCGGATCTTCTCGACATCGCACGACAGGATCGTCGCGGTGATCGACGCCGGCACGGACTTCTTGGCGATGGACGCATCGAGGGCGCCCTGCTCGGCCTTCATGTCGACCTTGGTCTTGAGGTCGCCCTCGAGGAACTCGACGAATTGGCGCAGATCAAGCCCATAGCACCGCGAGGTGTAGGGGCTGAAGGCGCGCTCATCGATCAGGTACGACAGGAAGCGCTCGACGATGGGAAGGTTGTCGTTCATGGCGGGTGCCTCTCTCGAACTCGCCGACCCTCTTGGGGCGGCTCCTGACTGGTGGTGCCGGGCGCCGTTGTGCGCTCGACGGGTTGGTTCCTGCTGGCGGTGACTGCCTGTTTCGGGACGCGATCGACGCTCGCGCGGCGACCGCTGAGACTGCCTGTTCACTCACCTTTCGGACCGTCCACCTCTCGCATGGCCCTGTAAGGCCGTGCGATGGAAGGGCTATCGGCCTGATCGCTTCCGCAGTTCACCATTTTTTACTGCCCACCTCGAGCTTTGCTCTCGGACCATTCGAGGTTCGATGCTGCGTAGATCCATGTGAATACAGGACTTAGGTCGATTTCCCTCATGATTTCCGAGCGGCGCGAAGACTCGAGTCTAGGCGCGACCGAGGTGGCCTACTTCGAATCGGGCTTCTGCTCGGCTCGACCGCCCGGCAGCGGCACCGCAAGGCGTGCTGCCTCCTGCTCGAGGAGGTCGCGCACCAGCATGTAGGCGCCGAACCGGACGAAGAGGTCGATCCGCTGCTCGTAGACGCGGCTTCCGAGGGCGCTCGACGCGTCGGCGCGACCAGAGCCGTACTGGTCGAGCGCGGCGAGGGTCTCGTTGTTCCGGGCGTCGAAGAGTCGCGAGGCCTGGGAGATCGCCACCATCGCTCCGTCGACATCAACGCGGCTGTCGGTGGTCGGCATGGTGACATCCTTGAGGTCGAGCGGCTGGGCGGCCGAATCGGACGCAGCCGAAATGACCTCGACCGCCGCCCCGAACCGAAGCGGCTTGTAGGGGTCCCAGTCGGTGACGGTGCCGATGAGGATGCCGTCGACCTGCAGCGCCCGCATCAGCGTGTAGAGCTGGCGGATGTCGCTGATCTTGGTCATGCCGAGCTGCTGCATCACCGCAAGCGTGCGGTTGAGCGGCAGGCAGCGCACGCCATCGACCTGCTCGACCTCCGCCACGAAGCGATCGGCGACCATGTTGCCGTCGACAGCGGACACGCCGCTTTCGTTCGCAAACGGCACGACCGCCCACACGCGCTCGCTGTCGTAGGGCGCGCGCAGGACGGTGGGCATCTGGGGGCCGCTGCTGCAGCCCGTCAGCGCGGGAACAAGCACGAACAGCGCAAGCAACGCGCAGACCGGGCGGGAGATCGGTGCACGGAGACGGCGGAAAAATTGGACAAGCGGTCCCATGGTCGGGATATCGGCGGCAATCGCCGTGCCAGTCCACTCGTGCCGAACCTGCGCTCGTGGCGTCGGACTCACTCCTCGACGCGGTCAGTCCTTGAGGCGGTCAGTCCTCGAGGCGCTCAGTCCTCGAAGCCCTCACTCCTCGACGCCCTCACTCCTCGACGCCGCCAGCCATCTGGTCGGCCTTGAGGAAGTCGGGCGCCGCCGAACCGGCTTCCGTGCTCTCGCGCGAAGCGGCGCTCTTCGCGCGCTGCGTGACGCTCTTGCTCGGGCGGCTGTCGGCCACCTCGGCGGGCGTGGCGGAGGGCTTCGCGGGCTCCACCGCGAGCGCCCAGATGTTCTCGACGCCGCTGCGGTTCGACACGAAGTAGATGCGGCCGTTTGCAGCCCAGACCGGCTGCATGTTGCGGAACTGGTCGCGCGTCAGGCCCATGCGGTTGGTGCCGTCGGCGTTGATCGCCCAGATGTCCGCGCGTTCCGGCCAATCGACGCCGTCCTCGGGGTTCTCGACCGTGGTGAAGACGATGCGGGTTCCGTCGGGCGACCAGCTCGGCTGCAGGATCGCGGCGCTGCGGGCGCTGAGGACCTCGGTCGGGTTGCGGCCCTCGCCCTGCACGATGTCGACGGTCCAGATGCCGTAGAGGCGCGAACCGCGCTGGCGAGCGCGCTGGAAGAGCAGCTTGTCGGTCGCCTCGACGGGCGCCCAGCGCGGCATGAAGCCCTCGCAGACGAAGCTGCGCACGCCGGGCATCGAGGTGTCGACGATCCAGATCTCCCATGCGCCGGTGCGGCCGTTCTGGCGGCTGAACGCGAGACGCTTGCCATCGGGCGCCCAGGTCGGCTGGACTTCCTCGTCGGCGTCGAAGGTGATCTGCGTCGGCGCGCCGCCGGCGATCGGCATCGTGAAGATGTCCCAGTTTCCGTTGCGGTTCGACGCGTATGCGACCGTGTTTCCATCGGGCGAGATCGACGGCATGAGGTCGTCGCTCGGATCGTTCGTGAGCTGCGTCACCGTGCGGCCGTCGATCGACTTCCTGTAGAGGTCGAAGGTGGTGCGGTGCTGGGTCGACGCGTAGACCATGAAGCTGCCGCCGCGGTCGATGTCGGGCGAGAAATCGCCGCCTTCGGTGGCGAAGCTCACCTGCGCGAGGTTGGCGACGCCCTCGTTCGGCGTGGTCTGGTCGCTGGCCTTCGACGGCGCGTAGACGCCGGGAAGCGCGATGCCGGACGGGCGCTGTGCACGCGTCGGGCGGTCGCCCGGCACGGCGAGCGGCGCGTTGACGGAGTTGCGGACGATGGTGCCGTCGGCGGGCGCATCGGAGGCCACGCGCGAGGCCACGCTCGAGGTCGCGCTGGCGGTGGCGCTGGCGGTCGACGGCATGGATCTCCCCGCCGCCTGGCGCGGCGCCTGAGAAGCATCCACGGTGTGCACAGGCGTCGTGCTCGTTCCGACGGACTTGCGCGTCGGGACGGTGGGCTCGGGCTCGGACTTGAACGCCTCGCCCGTCACCACCGACTGCATCGCCTCGCAGCCCGTCATGGAAACGACGAGGATCGTTCCTGCAAGCGCGAACGCCGCAGCGGCGCCCGTGCCCGATCGGGTCGGAAGGTGCGCGAGCGGAAGGCGATTGCTGCCACTTTGGGTGCTGCCGGCCATGGTTGGACTCCTGCGGGACTCCCCGCGTCGAGCCCCATCGGCCGTTCCGGATGCGCGGTTGAGCGCGGATGTGCCGTTTATGCCAAGCCTGCGGGCGAAAGGCGGAAACTGCGTTTGCTTCGGCTACACTGTTTTCCTTCGCGATTGCGTAGCTCAGTCGGTAGAGCAGCGGCCTTTTAAGCCGTAGGTCCTGGGTTCAAGTCCCAGCGCAATCACTGGCGCGCGCCGCCGAGCGAACCGATTGGCCCACTCTGGTCCAACGGGACCGCAGCCTCCTCGACCCAGCCTGCCTCGCGGCAGTTCCCCCGAAGCTCCGCAACATGATTGTTCTCCACGCAGTCTGGACCCGCGAACGACTCCACCTTTGGGCAGAAGACGCTGGGGCGGCGGCTCCGAGCCTTGCCATCCTCGAGGGCGTCGCGGCGGCGCAGGGCGCCGAGCTGACGGCCAACGCCGCCGCGCAGGCGACCACGACCGCAGCCGACCTCGCGACCGAAGGCAGCGTGGCCGCAGGCTCCTCGGCCCCCGTCGTACCCTCGAGCGGCTCCCCCGCCACCGTCCATCCGTTCGCGCTCGACGCATCGCGCCTGCGCGGCATGCTCATCTCCGCAGGCCTGCTCGCAGGTGACGACCTCGCGGCCGAGGCGGCGCCGCTGCGCGTCTCGCTCCCCGCGACGGTCACCGAGCGTGGCGTGATTCCTCTGCCGAGCGACCGACTCGCGAACGCGCTCGGCGTCAGCGACGAACCGATCGCGCACCTCGCCCTGCTCGAGGTGCCGGCGCTTGCGGTCGAATCGCCTGCCGCGATGCGCTTTCTGCTGACGAGCGACGACGACGAGCGCCCGCTCGCCGACGGCGTCTTTGGAGGCCATGACCTCCGCTTCTGGCGCGAGCTCGCGGCGCTCGCCGCCGACCTCATCGCCGACCAGCGCATCGTGCCCTCGCTCATCCAGGAGAAGTCGGGCCGCTTCCGCGCCGTGTGGCAGCCGTGGCTCGCCGACGGCGCGCCCGCGCAGCGTCTTTCGGCGCTCCTCGCGGCGATTCCGCCGAGCGCGCGCTGCGTCGACGACGAGTACCGCTCGCAGCCGTGGGGAATCATCGAGGCAGCGCTCCTCGGCCTCGTCGACAGCGAGGCGCGGCGCGTGCTCGAGAGCGAGAGCTACGGCGACGCGATCGAGGACCGCGACCCGGCGGTCGACCCGCATGTCGCGTGGCTCACGGGCCTGCTCGGCCGCAACGACACGGTGCAGGGCGTCAAGAGCTCGGACACGCACCTGATGCGCGGCGCGCGGCAGTGGCTTGCGTCGCTCGACGCCGCGAGCGAGTCGCGCTTCGTGAAGCTCGCGTTCGAGCTCAACGAGCCCGATCCCACGGAGTTCGACTCGGGCGACGAGCTCGGGCGCAACGCCGAGTGGACGGTGCAGTTCAAGCTCATCACCAACGACGATCCGCCGGTCGTCATCGAGGCCGATCAGATCTGGGCGCAGGGCAAGGACGGCCTCAAGGGCCTGCTCGCGCGCTTCGGCGGCGAAGGCGAACCCGCGGGCGATGTGCTGCTCGCCGAACTCGCGCGATCGGCGCGCATCTGGCCGCGCGTCGAGCGCGCGCTCGAGCAGTCGGCGCCGACCGGGCTCACGCTCTCGACGACCGAGGCCTACGCGTTCCTGCGCGACTTCCGCCCGATCCTCATGGAGTCGGGCTTCGTCGTCCTCTCGCCGAGCTGGTGGGGTCAGCCCGCAAGCCGTCTCGGCGCGCGCCTCCTCATCGACTCCGGCAACGGCCAGGTGCCGGCGGGCGGCGGCTCGGGCCCCGATGGCGAAGGCAGCCACCTCGGCCTCCACAGCCTCGTCAACTACTCGTGGCAGATCGCGCTCGGCGACCAGTCGCTCTCGATCGACGCGTTCCAGCGGCTCGCGTCGCAGGGTTCGCCGCTTCTGCGCGTGAACGGCCAGTGGGTCGAGATCCGGCCCGACGACCTGCACGGCGCGGTGCGCTTCCTCAAGGAGCACCCCGGCGGGCAGATGACGGTGATGCAGGCGATCC